>CAUZRH010000129.1:0-5304 GCA_963582115.1 Dehalococcoidia bacterium | reverse complement strand
ATCGGTAATCGGGCTGCTGGACGGGCTGAAAGAGACCTATACCGACCTCGACTATTACGTAGACCACAGGCTTGTACGTGGACTCGACTACTACACGCGCACGGTTTTTGAGATAGAACCGGAGAACGCAGCCGGGCAGAGCACTTTACTTGGAGGCGGACGCTACGACGGGTTGATCGAAGAGATAGGTGGTCAGTCCACCCCCGGCATCGGATTCGCCAGCGGACTTGATCGCTTGATCGCTGAAGTGAAGGTGCAAGAGAGCTTCGTGCCGCCCCCCGTGGGGCCAGATGTTGTGATCGTCCACCTTGGTGAAGAGGCTGGACGACGTGCGTCTGCCCTTGCTGCGGGCCTCAGGGCCGATGAACTTGCCGTTCTTGTCGCACCCGCCGGTCGCAGCATGAAAGCGCAGATGCGTTACAGCAACTCTATGAATGGCCGGTACGCGCTGATAATCGGCGATCGTGAGATCGAGTCTGGTGAGGGCGCTCTTAGGCCGCTCCAAGAGGCTGGAGACCAGACCGGAGTGGCATTAAGCGTGCAGGCCATCGCAGAAGCGGTCCGGGGCAGTTAGAGGCCACCAAAAGGTGAACTCAATCGAAGACATCCTGTTTGCCAATACAACATCCCCAAATAATCCAGCCCTCGGCTGCGTGATATTCTGACTTCGTGCTTGCATCTACTTTAGAAAAGATACAGGCGATCGTTGATCGCCACTCCGAAGTCGAACGTGAAATGGCCGACCCCGATCTCGCGACCGATCCCAATGCGATACGTCGCCTGGGACAGGAGTACTCACGTCTTCAGGAAATTGTCGGGCTCGCCGGGCAGCACAAGCGCGTGGCGGACGAACTTGAAGGCGCACAGGATATGTTGGCCGCAGAGAGCGACCAGGAACTTGCTACGATGGCCCGTGAGGAAGTCCAGGAGCTTGAGGCTAACGAGGTTCGTCTAACCGAAGAGCTGGAACTGGCCCTCCTGCCGCCGGACGAAACCGCAGAGGCTGACGCTATTGTCGAGATCCGGAAGGGCGCAGGCGGGGACGAGGCGGGTCTGTTTGCTGCCGAGCTTTACCGCATGTACCAGCGCTACGCTGAGTCGCTTCGCTGGAAGATCACTCTTGTCGACATAAACGAGTCGGGGGTCGGCGGTGTTAGCGAAGTTATTTTCGAGGTCCAGGGCAAAGGCGCGTTCAGCAGACTGAAGTTTGAAAGTGGAGTGCACAGGGTCCAACGCGTGCCTGCAACGGAATCGCAGGGCCGTATTCACACGTCCACGGCGACCGTCGCCGTACTTCCGAAGCCAGACGAACTTGAGGTAGACATAAAGTCGGAAGATATCCGTATCGATATCTATCACTCAGGCGGAGCGGGTGGTCAGAACGTGAACAAGGTGGCCACGGCCGTTCGCATGACGCATCTGGAGACGGGGCTTGTCGTTACGTCGCAGAAAGAGCGATCCCAGCTTCAGAACCGGCACCATGCCATGGGAATCCTGAGCGCCCGGCTCTGGGACCTACGACTGCGAGAGCAGCATGATGCGATCTCCGGGGACCGTAAGGCGCAGGTAGGGACGGGCGACCGCTCAGAGAAGATCCGAACCTATAACTTCCCGCAGAGTCGAATCACCGACCACCGGATTAACCTGACCAGCCACAACCTGCCACGTGTGTTGGAAGGCGGACTGGATGAGTTCATCGACGCATTGCAACGGGACGAACAGGCCCGGAAGTTGGCGGCGGTTGGCTCCGGGAATTAACGGCCCTCCTGATTTGTCCCCTGATAGTTTTGGGCATGGTTCTGAAGAACGGGCAGGGGGCTACACTCACGCCTCGATAGGGGAACTGTTGAGGTGGACGCGCTCCCGGCTAGACGCTGCCGGTATTGCCGAGCACCTGCTCGAAGGCGAACTGCTGTTGCAACACGCCCTAAAGATCGATGCCGCCCGTATGTTCGCCGGTCTAAACGATCCGGTGAATCCGGAAGATGAAGCCCAGATACGTCGATTGACGGCGCGCCGTGAGAGCCGAGAACCGCTGGCGTACATCACGGGGTTCAGGGCCTTTTACGGGCGCGAACTTGAAGTGAATCAGGACGTATTGATCCCGAGACAGGAGACAGAACTGCTGGTCGACCTGGCGCTTGGGTGGATCGAGGGACATACAGAGTTCCGGTCCGGAGTCCGGATAGCGGACATCGGCACGGGCAGCGGGACACTGGCCGTCACGATAGCTGCCGAGTTGGATGAGGCGATCGTCGACGCAGTGGACCTGTCACCAGCGGCGCTTGATGTTGCAAGAGCTAATTCGACGAGATACGCAGTCGCCGATCGCATCGAGTTCTTCGAAGGGGATCTTGTGGGACCACTGCACGGTCGGACCTACCGGGTGATATTTGCCAATCTGCCCTATGTGCGTTCTGACACCCTTGAAGTCGCACAGCCAGAAATCCACAGAGAGCCTCTACTGGCGCTACATGGCGGTGTGAGTGGGTTGGACGTTGTTCGATGCCTTGCGCCGCTGCTGGAGGCCGTTATGGACCCGTCCGGCAGCATGGCTCTGTTCGAGATCGACCCGCTGACCTACGCCGGAACCGTGGAAGCGCTATCTGAGGCACTTCCAGGCGCATCGGTCAGGGTAGAGATGGACCTGGCCGGGCTGGAGCGCTGCGTAGTCGCAGAACTGGGCTAAAACCTGATCGGACCAGGCCCGCAGGGCATAACCAACCAGCCAGGTCGCGAAACACCCCCGGCAAGTAAGCCGAGGGTGTTCCATCTGAACCAGATAAGCGCCTGGTAACCAGCCCCGCAGAGGGCATGGCCACCCAGCCGGGTCCGCCCAGAGGGCTTAACGCTTGGTGTACTGAGGAGCCTTACGGGCCTTCTTGAGGCCGTACTTCTTGCTCTCCTTGACCCGGGCATCCCGGGTAAGGTGGCCACCGGCACGTAGGGGAGCGCGCAGATTGGGGTCCATCACCAGAAGCGCCCGGGAGATGCCGTGCGCAAGTGCGCCAGACTGTCCGGATGTGCCGCCGCCTGAGATCTTGGCGACTACGGTGACGTTGTCCGCCATTTCGACGGTGCGGAGGGGAGCCGTGGCCTCAAAAACCATCTTCTCGGCAGGTAGGGCTTCCTTCAGAGGCTTGCCATTGACGGTGATACCGCCCGGCGTTGGGTAGACACGAACGCGTGCGACCGCGCTCTTACGACGACCCGTGCCGTAGTAGTAATGCTGTTCTGTCAACTAGGCATCCCCTTTTTTGGATCGTGCAATTTCTGAGCCCTTGATCTGCGCCTCGTGCGGGTGCTCTGATCCGGCGTAGATCTTGAGACGGCCCAGCATGCGGGCGCCCAGTTTTGTCTTTGGCAGCATTCCTTTTACGGAGTGCTGAACGATCCGATCAGGATGTTTCTCCTGCATCGTCCCGTACGAAATGCGCTTCAGATTACCCGGGTACTGACTGTGCCGTAGGTACTCTTTTTGCGCCGCCTTGTTGCCGGAAATCTTCACCTTTTCGGCGTTGATCACGACAATAAAATCACCGCTGAGCAGGTGCGGGACGTATCCCGGCTTGTCCTTACCCATCAGTGCCATTGCGATGCCGGTGCACAGACGACCCAGCGTCTGTCCTTCGGCGTCTATTACTCGCCATTCCGATCCAAGATCGGAGGCGCTCGGGTTATATGGCTTGAGCTTGGTGGTCATCTAATCGTTGCTCGATCTCTGGTGGTGCGCGGAAGTCCGGTCCCGTCCGCACCTGGATAGTTTACCTTCGTCAGACACAGTCCGCGAGCCGGAGCGAGATCCTTCGCGAGTCCCCGCTCTGCTCGGTCGATCAATTGTTGAAATTGATCGGACTCCATCTGAGAGCGGCCCACACGGACCAGTGCTCCGACTATGCGCCGCACCTGTTGGTGCACAAACGCATTACCTCGGATTGTGAACTCGACCTCGTCCCCGTTACGAGTAACCCCTGATTCCTCCACCCGCCTGACTGTGATCGCATCCGGCGGTGTTGCCGGACCGGCAAACGCCGCAAAGTCGTGTTCACCCTTCAGGAGGGAGGCGGCCTCGTTCATCGCTGATTCGTCCAACCGCTGCCGTACGTGTGCCGTCCGGTAGCGAGAGAACGGCGATCGGGAACGCCGGTCTTTGATTGTGTATTCGTACTCCCTGCTTGTGGCATCCCGTCTCGGATCGAAGTCGTCTGCAACCTGTGAGGCACAGACGACTGCGACGTCGTCGGGTAGGTAGTGATTTATGGCGTCCCGTATCTTCTGGTCATTCAGTTCGGTATCGGCGTTGAACGCCCCTACTTGTCCTGTTCCATGTACGCCGGCGTCGGTGCGGCTGGCCATGTGTAACCTGACCGGCTCCCCGAAAATCGTCGGTAGGACGCTTTCTATCTCTCCCTGTACCGTACGGTCCGTGACCTGCAGTTGTGAACCGTGCAGATCAGTTCCGTCATATTCAATTACAAGTCCAATTCGCATTTTGATTATGAATCCCGGGACGTTGAAGCCCCGGGACTCTACTCATCTGAGAATCGGGCTAGGAAACTAGTTCCAGAATGACCATCTCAGCTCCGTCGCCTTTGCGGGGCCCGAGCCGGATCACCCTGGTGTAACCGCCCTGGCGTTCGGCGAACTCCGGAGCGATCTCATCAAACAACCGCTTCACGACACCTTTGTCAGTGATGAAAGCGGCCGCCTGCCTGCGAGAGTGTACGGAGCCTTCTTTGCCGTGCGTAATCATTCGCTCGGCAAAGATTCGTGACTCTTTGGCCTTCTGCAGTGTTGTCTTGATACGACCGTGTCGCAGCAGGTCGGTGACCATGCTGCGGAACATCGCTCGCCTGATGTGACCGGGACGCCCAAACGCCCGACCTGAAACCTTATGCCTCATTGTTTTCGGTCTCCCCGGCGCTTACTGCGGCGACTTCTTCACTGCCGTCTTCTGCGCTGGCTTCACCTTCGGCGTCGCCAGAAGCTTCCGAGTCATCGCCTTCTAAGTCGTCCGGTGACCAGAACTCCTTCTCTTCAAGCCGTTCGTACAGCTCGTCGAGAGATTTCTGTCCAAAGTTTCTGATCCTGAGCAGATCCCGGCGCGGCATCTTGAGAACCTCTCCCACGCGGTGGATACCGGCGCGCTTGAGGCAATTAAGTGTCCGTGCAGAAAGGTCGAGCGACTCGACCGGGGTGTTGGCTACTTCTGATTCGATGGGATCGCTGATGGGATCGTCATCGCTCCGGCCAACCACGAGGTTGGCGAAGAGGTAGAAGCGGTCCATCAATTGAGCGGCGGCG
>CAUZRH010000128.1:0-5352 GCA_963582115.1 Dehalococcoidia bacterium | reverse complement strand
GTCGAATTGCTGGAATAGCCGTCGGAAATAGTCACGTAACTTCGCCATGAAGGCCATCGTCTCGTGATGATCGACCGCTGTCAGCGTTGATGCGTGCTCCATCCCTTCACGCACGACGTCGGACAGCAGTGCCGGTGAGTCACGAAGTAAGTGGCCGTACCCCACCAGGGCTTTGAGATCGAAGTAGTTGCGGAAAGACGCCCACATCTCATCGGGGTCGATCTCAAAATCGAACTCTTCAACACTGGCTCCCAGCCCCTCAAATGAGCGCGCTGCGTGAGCCGACATCCCCGCCACGTCGGGGTCGACTGCGTTGCCGCCCATGTCCGGGCTCCAGCCGATGCGCAGGCCTTGAACACCACGTCCAAGCGCACCGGAGTAGTCGGGCGATGGTCCATCCAACGTTCCCGGCGCAGCGTTTTCTCCGGGGCCGGTGAGGACTGACATCAAAAGTGCGGAGTCACGAACATTGCGGCTCAACGGTCCCGTCTGAGCCATGTTGTACGGGTGCCACGCCGCATCGCTACCGCCACCTGAGCGCGGAACTCGCCCCTCGGACCCCTTGATGCCGTACAGGCCGCACATAGAAGCGGGAATACGTATTGATCCTCCGCCGTCACCTCCCTGCGCCAGTGGCGTGATCCCGGCGGCTACAGACGCCGCTGCGCCTCCGCTCGATCCACCACTTTCTCGGGTCACGTCCCAGGGGTTACGGCAGTTTTCGCCCAGTCTGTTGGATGTATATCCAATATGCCCGAACTCTGGAGTGTTGGTCTTGCCTACGATCACGGCCCCTGCAGCCTTGATCCGCGTGACGACGATGTCGTCCTTATCCGGGACGTTGTCGGCGTATACGGCCGAACCAAACGTCGTTCGGATGCCCGCGGTTGGCACAAGGTCTTTGATCGGAAACGGCAACCCGTGAAGTGGGCCTAGATCGTCGCCCCGCATTACTGCCGCCTCAGCGGCGCGTGCCGACTCCATGGCCTTATCTGCGACCACCGTCAGGTAGGCGTGCAGAGTGTCGTTGGTCTCTTCGATACGGTTCAGCGTCCACTCGGTCAACTCGACCGGGGACACTTCACGTGCCGATACCATTCGGATTAATTCACGAGCAGGGATGAACGCGTACGTACCGTCGGACGGCAATTTATCAACCAGTCTTAAATTGGGTGAGGCTAGGAATGGAAAGACCTAGTCTTTCATCTCGATAGAAGGGCCATCACCGAGATCGTGCCTCCCGGTGAACGCCCGCACTTTATCACGAGGGGAACCCAGTGTATTTCTTCGCACGAGACCTGCTCTCGCACGGCGCGCATGCGGCGTTTGCATTACCCTTGCGCCGCGTCGCAAACGGTCGTGACAGGCTTGTCCATAGCTTTGACAGGAAACTCGCCGTGAAGGCCACTTCCGTAGAAGCCATACTTAATAATCCCGTTTCAGAAGCCAATAACGCCCGAAAATGGCATCGTAGTTATAACTGACCGACCGGGCCACGACCTGGTCCTGGACGAGGCCGTTTTCAAGGAAGCAGAGGTCGTGTTTTAAGCTAGGAAACCATCCAAACTCCCCCTCTCCCAGCGAGAGGGCCTGGGGTGAGGGAGAAGTCCCAAGTACAAAAGCGCTCTATTTAGCGATCAACCAGTGACCACCTAACCAGACAGACAGGAACAGCATTGAAGATCACAGACGTCAAAACCTACGTCCTCAATACCACGAGCGTCTTCGTCCGCATCTATACGGATGAGGGCATCGATGGCGTCGGCGAATGTAGCCCGGTTGTGCAGTCAGACGTGACCGCCGTTTACGTGCAGAAAGCCCTCAAGCCCAGGTTGATCGGTAAGGACCCGCGGGATACAGATCGACTCTGGGACGAGATGTTCTTCGGCACCTTCAAAATTGGCGGTATGGGTGCAGGCCCGAACGCTATATCGGGAGTCGATATCGCCCTCTGGGACATCAAGGCCAAGGCCGCCAATATGCCGCTCTACCAGTTGATGGGCGGGGCCACGAAGAAGACCTTCAAGATGTACAAGAGCATCGGAGGCGGCGCACGTGACACGCCCGAAGAGATGCGCCAGAAGGTCGAAGACGGCTGGGATCAGGGCTTCCGTGCGTTCAAGATTCGAATGGACTGGCAGTACCACCAGGACAGGCGACTGAGGACGGACCTCGAAATGTTCCGGGTGTGTCGAGAGTGGCTGCCGGACGAAATACCGTTGAGCTTTGACGTCAACAATGGCTACTCGGTAAGCGCTGCGATCTCGCAGGGTCGTGAATTTGAAAAACTCGGTATATACCACTACGAAGAGCCAGTGTTGCCGTACAACTACAAGGGCTTGCGAGAGGTCGCTGACGCTCTGGATGTGCCTGTATCGGCGGGCGAGCAGGAGTACACGCGCTGGCAGTTCCGTGACCTGATCGAGGTCGCACGGCCAGACCTGCTCCAGCCGGACGTGACCAAGTGCTGCGGCATCACGGAGATTATGCGGATCGGCGCGATGGCCGAGGTCGCTGACATGCAGATCATCCCGCACATGACGCAGCCGTCCATCGGCAACGCCGCGTCACTGGCGTTCTGCTCAACGCTCCGACACCCGGAGCGACCGCACGAGTACACGGGACCTCGCTCAGATCTTGAGGCCCTGTTCCAGGACCCGATCAAGTTCGATGGAGCGACCGGAACGATCACGCTCAAGGACGATCCCGGACACGGGTTGGTTATCGACGAAGACGCATTCAAGGCCGCCATCGTGACGGCGTACGAGTAGGGGGTGAAAGTCGTGCCAGAACCCGGCCCCGGCCTCGACTCCGATCAAGGTAAGGGCTTTTTCAACGTCATGCGGATTGCCAGGGCCGCGCGCTACACGGCGCGCGGCTTTCGGCACGCGCTGGCTAACGACACGTCGTTCCGGCAGGAGTTTGTTGGTGCGCTAATTCTGGCGCCGATAGGTATCTGGCTGGCGGCTAACGGGGTCGAGTGCGCCCTGCTCATGCTGCCACTGCTGCTGGTCTTGCTGGTGGAGCTGCTGAACGGCGCTGTTGAGACTGTTGTGGATCGTATAGGGACTGAGCACAACGAGTTGTCAGGCCGCGCCAAGGACCTTGCGTCTGCGGCGGTGTTCGTGACGTTGGTGAGCGTTCCGGTGATCTGGGGACTGGTGCTGCTGGGCTAGGTGGCGGCTTGCCCTCAATTGCGTAGTGATTGCTGACAACCGCCTGATCGCCCGACCATCAACCTGTCATCCTGAACTCGATTCAGGATCCGATTGTCAGCGTCTGCGCCGGAACCTTAAGGGACATTTGTTACCGAACCCTTCAGATGTCACCGAGCCAGCGGCCGATCCTGAATCGAGTTCAGGATGACAGGTTGATAGCGTTCAGGGCGCTTTTCAAACTAGTCCCGCGACGACACACAAAAAAAAGAGGCCGGTCCCAATCGGGACCGGCCTCTTTTTAATTACTTAGCCGAAGACTAACTGGACTCTCGTGCCCAGATCGTCTCGTACTGGCCTCCACGGATCAGTGCCGTCAACTCTTGGCTCTCGATAGCCCGGAGTTCCGTTAGCGCCGACTCTGCGGCCGCTACGGCGTCCGTCGAGCCTGTTGCCTCGATACGCTTGATGACCCTTGCCCATACGCCGGACCGGACCATGTTTTCGACATAGATCGGCCACGGTATCGCTACGATCTCCGTTGCCTTTGGGAGATGCGGCCGTGCGCGCTTCAGGCTGCGGAGTCGCTCATGCAACCCGCGTGCCATCGGCAGCACTCTGATAAACGGGCCGTCTTCTGGCCCCTGCCTCATGTCGAGGATGAGTGATCGCCTCAGTCGAGGGAAAAAGAACGAAAGCGTCGGAGCGCCGTCGATATGTCCGACGATGGCATCAATATCCAAACCGAATTCGCGGTCCAAATCGCCACCCTGCCTTTCGAGTGTCTCCGGCGAGAATACCTGGGGGAGTTAACTCGCCGTAGTTGGGGGTTGTTGTTTAACTGAAGGGTCCGGCGGTGCCTAACCGGCGAGATCCCGAATGGTGGCCGTAAACGCCGGAAGAACCTTCTCCCAGTCGCCGATGACCCCGAACCTGGCTGATTTAAAGATGTTGGCGTCGCCGTCCTTGTTGATGGCCACAATGTTGCGTGCGCCGGACAGACCTGCCATGTGTTGCGATGCACCAGAAATACCGATGCTCAGGTAAACAGTCGGTTTGACGCTCTTGCCGGTCAATCCGATCTGGTAGCTGTGGTCGACCCATCCAGCGTCGCAGGCCGCACGTGATGCGCCGACCGCTCCGCCAAGGATGTCCGCAAGTTCCTGTAGTTGTTCAAACGGCTCCGGGCCGCCAAGACCTCTTCCGCCGGAGATGATGACGTCGGCATCTTCAAGCCGTACACCTTCACTCTCCTGCACAACGGTCTCGACCAGCACAGAGCGTACTGCGGCGACCGCTCCAGAAACGTCGAACTCTTCGATCGCCCCGGAACCTTCGCCTTCTATTGCGTCAAAGACGCCCGGTCTTATGGTCGCAATCTGCGTTCCGTCGCCGGTAAATCCATATACCGCCATCGCGTTGCCGCCAAACACCGGCCTCGTGATCGCAACACGGCTGCTGCCGGAGTCTAGCGCTACGTCCATGCAGTCCTGCGCGACCGGCACACCCAGCTTGAATGCCAGTCGTGGGCCGACGACGGCGCCAAAGTCCGTTTTGGCGAACAGGATTACGTCAGGTGAGGTGCTTTCGTTGAGCGCGGCGAGCGCTAGCACCGGTGCATCGTAGCCGCCGGTCCCACCGTCTTTGAGGGCGGGGTCGGACATCAGGATCACGCGTTCCGCACCCGGGGCCTGTGCAGCTGTAACGCCGGACAGGTCATCGCCCATAACGGCGAGGCTGATGCCTCCGCTCACGCCCTCGCCGGCAAGTTTGCTGGCCGCAGCCAGTAGCTCGCCAGACGCGGCCGAGATCGAGCCGTTCTCAATTTCTCCGATTACGAGAATTCCAGACATTTAAATCAGATTCAACTCTCGAAGACGGAGGGCAAGCTTACGGCCCGCATCCGCCTCATCTTCGCCATCAATAATTTCGACCTGGCTCTCGCTCTCAGGGATGAACAATCGCTGAAGCTCAAGGGCAGGTTTCAGTTGGTCGGCCGTCAGGCCAAGGTCGTCTAGCGTCAGCCGTTCTGGCTGTTTGCGGGACGCACCCATGATTCCTCGTAGCGTCGGGTAACGTGCTTCACCAAGTTCGTTACTGACGGTGATTACGGCCGGAGTCGGCGCTTCTACGACCTGGTAGCCGTCGGTCAACGCACGTTCGATCCGTACTTTGCCGTCCTGTGGCTCAACATTTC
>CAUZRH010000127.1:0-5356 GCA_963582115.1 Dehalococcoidia bacterium | reverse complement strand
CGTGGCGTAGCCGTACACACCAAGTTTTGCCTTCGGCTGGAGATCAAAGTTGGAGTACGTCCACTTCCATGATCCGCCGATGAAGTTCCTGACCTTGCGCTCGGTCAGTCTCCCGAATCCGGCTCCACGCTCCGGGTCAGACGTTCTGTACAGCGAGTACGCCGTCGCGAGGGCATGGGTCACGACATTCATGCCAAAGGTCTGGTAGTTAAAGGTCTGGCCCGGTAGCTCGCCCGGCTTCATGTAGCCGGACATGTTGCCGATCAACTGCCTGAACGTGATCCCGGCGTTTTCTGGAAACGCATACCGGTTCTCTTTAGGCCCCTCATCCGGTGCGACTTTTAAAAACTCCGGGTAGTAGTCGGCAACAAGATCATCGACCGAACCGATCACGCCTTCGTGAACGGCAATACCAAGAATCGTGGAGTAGGTGGACTTGGATGCCGAGGCCTGACCCTGCAGATCGTCCGCACCCATCCCGCCGCCGTGCGACTCCGCCGCAATACGGCCATGACGCACCACCAGCAGCCGATACGGCGCACCGTCGGCTTGCTTATCCTGCCAGGCACCGACAGCAGTCAGACGCGCTGGATCGAAGCCCAATGCGTCGGGTTCAGCCTGCTCCCACTGTGCTCCCGGAAATACGTCGCCCAGATTCAGGCTCACTCGGAGAGAGCGCCTTTGACCAGCTGTGAGAATGTCTGCAAGCGAGGGTCGTTCACTTCGTTCGGTTGTAGACCGGACGTCACGATCGCCACACCGGCTTTTAATTCCGGGTCGCCCCAACTGATGCAGGTGCCTACGCCACCATGCCCGAACGTCCCCGACGTCGGGTCGTCTCCCATACGGCCCGGTCCATCGTTTGCGATCTGTACGCCAAGCCCCCGCTTGTGGATATGGCCGGAAGCGCGTTCGAGGCCCTCTGCGTGCACCGCCGTCGCCTCAGCGATTGTTTCCGCGCTCAACCACTGCTTGCCGTCGACCGAGCCACCGTTCACGAGGACGCTGTAGAAGCGTGCCAGGTCTCGTGCGGTGGACGTGCCGTTGCCGCCCGGGGCCGGGTGGAACTTGTATAGCTCGGAGTTGCCCTGATCGGCCAGAGACGGATCTGGGAAGTCGGGCATGGACATCAATCGTGCCAGCCTGGGCATACGCTCGGCATCAAGCTGGTAAGTCGTGTCGACCAACCCCAGGGGGCCGGCGACCTCTGCCTGGAAGAACTCCTCAAATCCCTGACCTGAAATACGTTCCACAAGCTCCCTGACAAGAAAACCAAAGGTGGAGCTGTGGTATTCGATCGCCGAACCGGGCTCGAACTCCGCCTCCGCCGACTCCATCGCAGATACGACGGTCGACCAGTCGGCCTTACCGGCGGCCGACATCTCAAGAATGGCATTGGGAGTAGTCGGAACACCGGCCTCGTGCGTCAGGACGTGCCTGACCGTGGTGCTTTCCTTGCCGTTCACGCCGTAACCCGGCCAGATGTCGCCGACGAGATCATCCCAGTCCACCTTGCCCTGCTCCTTGAGTACCCAGAGGCATGCGGCTGCCATCGGCTTGCCACACGACCAGACGCTGAACAGCGTGTCGGAAGCGACCTTGGAGCCGTCCCCGGAGCCGATATCACCGCCGTAAAGATCCAGAACCAGCTCGCCGTCTTTGTATGCAGCGATGGCGCATGCCGGGTGAACGCCCAGCGCGAGGTGGTGCCACAAGCGTGAATCGATCGTATCTACTGCGCGTCTGCTCAGCTTTGCCACGGGCGGTTCCTTTCGATGCCCGTGAAACGTTTCAGGCCTGGTGTTTCCGGGCGTTTCCAAGTGTTTCACGGGTGATGCGTATTCGGGAGGTGCCGATTATAAGTTCGCCCGGAAAGCGAGGACACCTGACATATCGGCTCTCCGTGTCCGAAGCCGGAATCTGGCTACGAGAACTTAATCCCCGGTAGGTGCCCCTGAAGACTTGGAAGACTCAGATGACTCGGCCACCGGAGCAGGCGCTGTTCGTTTCCGCCGTTGAGCAAGCCCTGCTCCAAGCGCAACAAAAACGGCGCCAATCCAGAGCATCTCCGTGAGCGGCTCGTCCAGGATTAACCACGCCAGAATGATCCCGAAAATTGGCTGACTCAGGTTCAACACACCGACCTGAGACGGCAGATATCGCTGGATGAGCCACAGGTTGGCCATGAAGCCGAATCCGGCGATGATCGCACCCTGGTAGAAGATGGAAATTGCCAGCTCTTTATTTATGATCCACGGCTCGCCCTCGAAAATTAGCCCGGCGGGGATGAACACCAGCGTGCCGAACGCCGCCTGGGCGAGCAGGAGCTTGTTCGGATTGATCCTGCCAGCCTGACGGGCGTTGAATATCAGGCGTGCGCCCAGCAAGAACCCGCCAATGATTGAAAGAATGTCGCCCAGCAGCACCTCGCCGGACGCGTCTCCCCCAAGTCCGTCCAGAGAGATCACCACTACGCCGGTGTAGGCCACGAAGATGCCGATCATACGTGATGGAGCAAGACGATCACCGGGTATGAAAAAGTGGGCGAGTAACGCCATCCAGATGGGGTAAGTCACGGAAAGCACGGCCCCGTGACCCGCCGATGTGTATTTCAACCCCAGGTTCATGAACACGAGTTGAATCGAAAACAGGACGCCGAGGATGATCAGGACCGGCAGTTCACTTCGGCGCACCCGCAGGTCGGCACGCGTGTAAATAGCCCAAACAAGGATGACCAGCGCACCTGTAACGAACCGATACCAGCCGAGTCGAAGTGGCGGGGCGTACTCAAGACCGGCCTTAATGGCGATCGAGTTACCGGACCACAGTGCCGAGACAAATACGGCAAATGCACCGGCGCGTTTGGTTATTGGGCGGTGCTCGGTGAGTGGCATCCGGGGGAAGCTAGCATCGCATCTGGCGATGGTCAACGCGTTTCAGAAAACCGGCGTGGATTTGCCGCAGAATCAGGAAGACATTTTGGGCGATGCCTCAGGGTCGTTGGTCTGCCCTGAGGGCTTGTCGACGGCTTTGTTAGTTCGGCGTTGCGCCAGGCCTGCGCCGAGCATGACGAGTATGGCCCCGGCCCAGAGGTTTGAGGTCGGCGATTCCCCAAGGATCAACCACGCCAGCAAGATGCCGCTAATCGGCGATATCAGGCCCAGTGCGGCGAGTCTCGATGGGAAGTAGCGCGTGATAAGCCACAGGCTGGCGATGAAGCCGAATCCGGCAATAATCACTCCCTGGTAAACGAGAGATGCTCCCAGTTCCCACGCCCAGGACCACGGATCCGATTCAAATACGAGGCTCAGTGCGATAAACGCCACCGTGCCCATGGCGAACTGCGACAGCAGGATCTTGCTTGAGTCGATTCCCTCAACAAGTCGAGCGGCGAAGATCTGACGGGCTGCGAGCAGGAATGCCGAGACTAGCGATAGCCCATCGCCGATCAGAATGTCCTGGTTAATTCCTGAACGTAGACCGTCCAGTGAAATCACAATGATTCCGGCGTACGCCACAAGAATGCCCAGGAATCGACTTCTTTCGAGTCGGTCCCCGGTGATGAAGAAGTGAGCGAGAAGGGCGGTCCAGATGGACGTGGTGACGTTGAGCGAGAGGGCGTGACCGGCGGTCGTGTACTTGATGCCCAGGTTCATGAATATGAGCTGGACAATGAACAAAATCCCGATCAAGAACAGGGGTTTGACCTCGGCACGATGGATGCGGAGATCGGCCTTCGTGTAGATGGCCCAGATGAGCGTGACCAGCCCACCGGCGGCGAAGCGCATCCAGCCGATGCGCAGGGGACCGGCGTAATCAAGCCCGGCTTTGATTGCGATCGAGTTACCGCTCCAGAACATGCCGACGATTACGGCAAACGCCCCGGCGCGGAAGGACAGTGGCTTACGTTGGATATCCGCCAGTTTGCTTACCCGGCCTTGCCCGCATCAGATTGATTCGGTGTCGGGACAGGAGTTCGTGGAGAAGACCGTTTTTGCGCCAGCAAAGCGCCGCCCATCACAAGCACCGCGCCTACCCATAGCAATTCACCCGGATCTTCGCCAAGAACCAGCCACGCAAGAAGGATTCCTGTGACCGGCTGGGTCATGGAGACCGCGCCGATACGGGACGGGAAGAAATGCTTACTGAGAAGCAACATGGACAGGAACCCGAATCCGGCGATCACGAACCCCTGGTACGCAAGCGAAGTCGCCAGCTCCCACGTCCATAACCACGGTTCTGGTTCAAAAATGGCACTCATGATGATGAATGCCACAGTGCCGACGGCTGCCTGAAACAACAGCATCTTGGCGGGGTTAATTCGTGAAACAAGCCGGGCGTTGTAGACGATTCGTGCGCCAAGTAGGAAACCGGATATAGCGGAAAGAATGTCTCCCAAAATCAGACTCTTGCCGCCCGGCTCCAGCAGGCTGTCGGTCGAAATTACGACGATACCGCCGTAGGCGACCATGATTCCCATGAGTCGAGTTGGATCAAGCCTGTCGCCCGGTATGAAGAAATGGGACAGCACCGCCACCCAGATAGAAGAAGTGACGATCAAAACCGTCGCATGCCCGGCCGATGTGTGCTTAATGCCCAGGTTCATGAACACGATCTGGACAGCGAAGAACACCGCCAGAGAGATAAGCGGCCACCACTCGCCCTTATGAATTCGTAGATCGGCCTTGGTGTAGATCGCCCAGGCCAGGATTACGACCGAACCGGCCACCATCCTCATCCAGCCGATTCTCAGAGCGGGCGCGTAGTCCAGTCCCGCTTTGATGGCGATCGAATTTCCGCTCCAAAGTGAGGAGACGAAAAATACGAACAGTCCGGCTTTTAAATCGAGTGGGCGACGACGCAAGTCAGTAGTCGGCGGTAAAGAGGAACTCGTCTGCCCCGGCCCGGCTGCTGCATCGCGCTCGTCGGCGACGTTAGATGGCACCGAGAGAGCCTACTGCCGCGATGGTCGCGGGTCAACGAATTTAATAGCGTCCCGGGATCAAATGATTCCCGCCGTCATCCAGGTGTCGGACCAGTTCAAGCTCCTCGACAGTAGGCGGATCCATGTAGGACAGGCCTGGAGATACCTTCAGGTCCCACGGCACGATCGCAGTCACCTCTTCAAGCGCAATACCTGGGAAGAGTTGCTCCAGAACCATCTCACATGAACCGGTTGATCCACCGTCCGCTGTATCGAAGCTGAACAGGCACATATTCGTAGCGCACATGTTTGGCCCCTGTGGTGCGAGACCGGCCTCGGCACGGCCACCGGGGCCATCTATGTAGCCCGCGGTGGTACGGAAGTCCGCACGCTCTTTGAAGCGACGAGTTTCCAGCGGCATAGTCGAGATAA
>CAUZRH010000126.1:0-5373 GCA_963582115.1 Dehalococcoidia bacterium | reverse complement strand
TCGGCACCCCCGCGGCCATTGCTTCGAGGAGGACCATGCCGAAGCTTTCGCTGCCGGTCGCCGGACTGCAGAAGATGTCGGCCGCCTGATAGTAGGCCGGAAGCTGCTCGTCCGTAACGCGCCCGGCGAACACCACGTCCGTCAGGTTGCGTTCGCCCATCACGCGCTGGGACTCGGCGTCCGGCTCGCCCGGTCCCACGACGATCAGCCGCAGCTCCGGGTAATCCCATTTCAGGTCGCCGTAGGCGCTCAAGAGGTAGCGCAGGCCCTTTCGTTTCTCCATCCGACCGACGAATACGAGGTTGATACGACCGTCGTCGTATTCCTCCAGTCGGGGTGCCGGAGTTGCGAAACGTTCGAAGTCGATACCGTTCGGAATGATCTCGTAGTCGCCGGGGTAAAAGCGGTCTACGTAACTTCGTGCGGCGTTTGATACGGCAATCCTGCCGTCGAGTCGTCGGGAGTTTGTTCGGAGCATGTATTTGGACATCCGGTAAAGATGCCCTCGCTCTCGGAACGCGTGGAAGGTTCCGATGGTCAGGGCAGACGATGTCCGTGCTCCCAGGTTCGGGGGAACTGGGGCGAACGGCTCATGGATGTGGACGACGTCGAAACTGCCGTCGCGCAACATGGCCTTGATCAGTGGCCTCTTCCATAAGGAAAGGGATACACGGGCGACTGTTCCACCTATTGGAACCGGAACGGGGCGACCACAGGGGATGAACTCGTAACTCTGAACTGCATCCGGAGTTACCGAACAGGGGGCCATGATACTGACCGCGTGGCCTCTAGCTGAGAACTGGTCAGCGAGGCGTGAGATGTGGGTGGTTACGCCGCCCGGATACGTGAAGTCGTAAGGAGAAACCAGAGCGATCTTGATCGTCTCATCCCTCCATACATATCACCCGTACACATCCGGGCAGCGTTGAGGTCTATTTACTCAGTGACTTGCTGTGCGTCAGCGATGCCACTGAACTTGCGCGGCGTGAAGTTATTCTCGGGCTTCATGTCTCCGCCCGCAAATGCTTCCACCATCTGACGTGCTTCGTCGTCGGTGTACTGGACCGGCGGCGACTTCATAAAGTACGCGGACGGTGCCTGGATTGCGCCAGAGACTCCGTTGTCCATGGCGATCTTCGCACATCGGATGGCGTCGACAGCAACTCCAGCGGAGTTCGGGCTGTCGTGCACCTCAAGCTTGAGCTCGACGTTAAGCGGGACGTCGCCGAAGGAGGTGCCCTCCAGGCGGATGTATGCCCACTTTCGGTCCTTGAGCCACGGCACGTGGTCGGACGGGCCGATGTGTACGTCATCAGTATTGATCTCCTGCTCCAACTGCGACTTCACGGCAGCAGTTTTCGAAATCTTCTTGGAGGCGAGTCGGGTGCGCTCCAGCATATTCAGGAAGTCGGTGTTTCCGCCAAAGTTGAGCTGGTATGTGCGGTCAAGCTGCACACCACGGTCTTCAAACAGGCGGGTGAGCACACGGTGGATGATGGTCGCCCCGACCTGGGACTTGATGTCGTCTCCGACGATCGGCACGCCACGGTCTTCGAATCGTTTCTGCCAGTACGGCTCACGGGCGATAAAGACGGGGATGCAGTTGACGAAGCCGACGCCGGCCGCAAGGGCTTGCTCTACGTACCACTTGGTGGCGTCTTCAGAACCCACCGGAAGGTAGCTGATCATCACGTCGACTTCCCGCTCTCGCAGGATTCCAACGATGTCGGCGGTCTGGCCACCGGGGGTCGACGGGTCGTGGTTAACGGTGATGACGTCTGAGAGGTACTGGCCGATGCCGTCGTGCGTCATGCCGCGGTCCACTGTGACCCCGGTGTGCGGCACGTCGTGGAAATCTACGGTGTTGTTCTGGCCGGACTTGATGGCCTCAGAAAGGTCCTTGCCGACCTTGTCCGAGTCAACGTCGAACGCCGCTACGACGTCGATATCACCCACGTGGTAAGGGCCGAGCACCGTGTTCATGAGGCCCGGGATGTCGATCGTGTCGTCAGCTTCTCGATATTTGTGGACGCCCTGAATGAGGGATGAGGCGCAGTTGCCAACTCCCACGACGGCGACGTTAATCTTGCCCAATATTTATGACCTCTGTTGCTGTTGCGCTGAAAATACTTCTAGTAACTGGCCCGACTCATGTGCCCCGGATTCGCGTGCCATGGGGGCATATTGAGACTTCCCCGATCTTCCGGCGTGTGAGCGCGCATTCCCTATTTTTCCGGATTTCAGGATTCGGATGTCAGATGTTATTCAGGAAGCACCGGCGAATTGGGCCGTTTACTCGACGATGCTATTCTGAAAGTTCCGGAACTCCGGGGGGGGGCAGAATTTTTGGGCGGTGGGATGTTCCCGAAGGCCCCAGAATGCCCGGAATATTCAGATGCTTACCTTGACCGTTTCGGCCACCTGCTCAAGCGTCTGGACCGATATGTAGGGATTCGTGCCGCCCCAGACGTACTCGAAGTGACTCCGGAGAAGGCGGTAGTAAGGAGCGCCCGATGACAACTTCAAGATCGGGACGAGGCCGTCGATAGACGAGCCGTCAAGGTCGGAACCGGGCCTGCCGAAGTGGTAGGTCTCGACGAAGCAGCAGGTCTCGGTCATAAGCAGGTAAACGGACGGCCAGTGGTCGGCGAACCGGACATCCAGGCTGGCGTTTCTGCTCTCCCGAGCTGTACGGCGCAGCGACGAGATAACGTTCAGGCTCCGCCAGCTATCGCTGAATAGGGGACCGGCCCGGAAGCTGGATTCGTCGATGAACTGGGTACCGATCTCTGCGATGGCCCGGGCATGTGCGAAGTCGCTCAATGGGTGGACGAGGAGGGCGCGCACTGAGACGTCACGGTCTTCGTTAATCATGCGTCTCAAAGCTGGTGTGTAGTCGATATCGCCGAAGAACTCTCTAAGACCGATGCCGTGGAGCAGGACTTCGCCTTGAGCTTCTTCAAGGGCCTCTCCGATAGCGCGCTTCGTTTCTTCACTGCCATTTCGGGGCAGAAGGATCGCGTCGACGCCGGTGCGAATTGCGCCTTCTGCAAGGGCTGTGACGCGGCCAAGTGTGTCCAGATCCTGAGCTTCGCTGGACACGCTTGTGGTTTCTGCGGCGCGGCCCGTTGTTGCAGGAAAGGGACGCGAGGGTGCTGACATATGTGTTTCGCTGGTCGTGCCGGGCGGGGCGAGGACGGCTTCCAGCGCTTCTTCAGTGACGACCCATGTCCGCCCGAGTTTGGTCGCCGGGATAAGGCCCTGGGTGAGCCACTTGTAGACAGTCTTTTCGCTGACGTTGAGTCTTGCTGCAACGTCTCGCACCTTGAGGCTGGCCATCTGTTGGGTTCCTTGTGTTGAGAGTGCTCTGTCAGGCGGAATTGGGTATATATGTTCTGTACATTCTACAAAAGAATAGAAAAGGGTTGTAAAGCGGTGCTACGGGTTCATAAACGACTGGGATATCTGGAAAAGTGGTGATACATCTGGATGGGAATGCGTGAATTGACCTGTTACCGAGTGTTATTTGGCAGAGCCGGTTTATCCATCTCGCAGGGGCGTATGGCAATACGGCCATTCGGACTGGCTCAGATCCGGGCCCGCGGATCAGCCCGTCTTGCGTCCGACGATTAACCACGTCTGCATGTCTCCCTTGCCCTTGATCGACACCGTCCCCTGCACAACGCATTCGAACTCGTCTTTGATTAGCTCGTAAGTGTTTCTGGAGATGTGAATTCGATCGACGATGCCGTGTGATTCCATTCGGCTCGCCACGTTCACGGTGTCGCCCCACACGTCGTAATGGAACTTGGACTTCCCGATCACTCCCGCTACGACCGGTCCAGAGTTGATTCCAAACCTGAAACGAACCCGATGTCCATTTCTCGGCTGCAGCTGCTGCAACTCCTGGATCATCCCGAGACCGCAGTCCACTAGGCCGTGGCGTGATCGCTCCTTGAGACTGGGACACCGGATCCGACCATATAGCCGCCTCCCAGGGTTCGAAGTTGCTCCAACCCGTGGCGCTCGAGATGATCATCCAGCACCGAGAAAACCTCGTTCAACCAGTCGACCACCTCGATCGGTTCTAGATCGGCGAAAAGCGGGGCCGACCCCTCGATATCGGGAAACAACACGCTGATCGATTCGTGTTGTTCTGCGACGGTCTCGTCACTTGTTTTGAGGGACTCGGCGATATCGGCGGGAAGGACGTTGAGGAGAAGCTCATCTGCTCTCGCTCGTTCCCGCGCAGCCGCCGTAACAAAGTACCCGGCAAAGAGGAGCACGATCGCTGATGAACCGCCGATGTTGATGGCGACGAAAAATCGCTGAACGTTGTCGTCTACTTCCAGGGCGTGATCGGCGAAATACCCGTCGAAGATCACCGTGACCGCCAGGACCAGGAAGAACAGGGCGAACCAGACCAGGGATCGCTTGAGAGAGAACAACATCAGGGCGCCCAGGGGTGCCAGTATGGCCCACATGAGTACAAGTCCTGAGTCGAGCAGACCGCCGATCGTCCATTGAATGAGGCTGGTGATCCCCAGGATAGAAACGACCTGTGCGTAGATGGAGATGCGATGGTCCTTCGTCCAGTGAGAGATCACCAGCGAGGAACCTACGATGATGGTGAATAAGGCTGGCAGGAAGGTCGCCAGTTCGAAACCGAACACTCCGGCGTAGATTCTGCTCCAGGGAAGTCCGGCGAGTGAGCAGGACGTCGCCAGCAGGAATATGGCTATCTTCCGAGACTTGATGTCCTGGGTATCGCCTGGTTCCGCCGCGAACCGCTCATAAAATCAGAACGTCATCTAACGCACCTGTTCCCATGCACCGAGTCCCGTGTACCGATTTCGAGGGCGAAGATTGGCGCCGCCATTTAACGCCGCACCGAATTATTCGTCTTCCTGAAATTCGGGGAACCGGAACTTGATGCCGGCTCGCTCTTCCTGGACGCGAGCGATTGCAGGAGTCGCCTCACGGCCCCAACCACGTCTCTGGACCTCTATGAAACGTTGTTGTGCGATGTTCGCTGCCTCCATTGGGAGTCCCAGCGATCGGCCAAGCTGGGTGGCGAGACCGACGTCTTTCGCCGCGAGATCGACCATGAATCCCGGCTCGAAGTTGCCCTTGAGGATGGAGTTTTCCCAGCCGCGTAGTGCTGCGCTATCGCCCGACGACGCAGAGATAACGTCGTACAGGGTCCGGGCATCCACGCCGGCCTTCATCGCCATGCCAAACGCTTCGGAAATGATGACGCCCGTGCTCAGGCCGATAAGATTGTTGGCCAGTTTGCAGATTGAGCCGGTGCCGATTCCGCCGCAATAGACGAGTTTGTCTCCGTCGCCGATCAGGTTGAGGACGGGAGTGACG
>CAUZRH010000125.1:0-5399 GCA_963582115.1 Dehalococcoidia bacterium | reverse complement strand
GATCCGAACCAGACTCGCGGGCAATCTCTGCCGATGCACCGGCTACGACAAGATCATCATGGCGGTCGAAGACGCCGCTGCGATGCTCCGGGGTTAATCCCGCTGGATTCGATGGGCGTATTGCCACACGCCCCTACGTTGGGACGATCACGACACTAAAACCGGTCAAACTGCATCAAGAATAGGTCCTTTCAAGCGGTCCGTGACCCTAACCGGTCATTCGTTTGTAAGGGCATGTTTTGTCTGTGGTAACGTGGCTTCATCGGGCCTGATCAGAGATCTGGTCGCATTTGAAACATATCCGGTTCGGAAGGCCAATCATGGAACCCGTTTTTCGAGAAGCCGTTTCTCAGCTAAATGATGAACGGCAGGTTGTCCTGGCCACGGTCGTCAAGACCTCTGGTTCGACGCCACAGAAACCCGGCGCAAAGCTACTCGTCCGAGACGACGGTAGCGGTGTCGGTACGCTCGGCGGCGGCTGTGTAGAGGGCGACATTTGGTTTGCCGCACAGCAGCTACTCAAGAGTGGCGGCGCCTCAGAGATGCGCTCCTATGAACTGAACGAAGAGCTGGCCGCCGAAGATGGTCTCATCTGTGGCGGGACCATGTACTTCCTGATCGATCCTGTCCGGCAGCCTGTGGACTATCAGATCCACGCGGTAGAGGTTGTAGCTGCATACGAAGGCGGCCCACCGGTGGCTATCGTCAACCTGATGGTCGCCCCGGATTCTTCCGGATTCACCGTCGGTGCGAAGTTGCTCGTCCGTGAGAACGGTGAGATTGTGGGCACGCTGGGTGATTCCGGCCTGGACGAGCGCACCGCCCGGAAGGCCGCCACTCTGATGGCGCTGGGTAAGCAGGAATACTTCATCGACGAAGAGACCGGAACCGAGGCCTTCATAGAGGCGTTCACCACGCCACCGACCATGGTTTTGGCCGGTGGAGGGCACGTCTCCAAGGCTATTGCACCGATCGCACGATCCGTTGGTATGCGGGTATTTGTAGTCGATGACCGCCCGGAGTTCTCGAATCCGGAGCGATTCCCTGAAGCCGAGATTGTCCTTACACAGGACTTTGTATCCGGCATCGCGGATCTTCCGATCAACGCCAACACCTTCATCGTGATCGCCACTCGCGGCCACAGGTACGACGACACGGCCTTAGAAGCCGCAGCGCTCACACCGGCTAGATATGTCGCATTGCTGGGCAGCAAGCGCAAGACGATCATGATTTATGAAGAACTACTTCGACGTGGAGTTCCTATCGAGCGAGTGCGAGAGCTCAGGGCGCCAAGCGGCCTGGATATCACTGCTCGAACGCCGGAAGAGATCGCTATAAGCATCGTGGCCGAGATCTTGATGTTCCGTCTCGGCGGAACCGGACTCCCCATGAAGTTGGACGAGAAGTTGCTACAGGTCGCGGCGAAGCACGCCCAGTCCGAACCCGCAACAACCGCCGCCGACTAGCGACCGGCCCTCAAACATTGTCGATCTGTGCAATCTTGCTCGCCGCTGGTGAGTCCAGCCGTATGGGCACGCCCAAACCGTTGTTGGAGTGGTTTGGTGCTCCGTTGATTCAGCGACAGGTTGAAGCGCTACTGGATGCAGGTGTAGACGACGTCTTTGCCGTGACCGGTAATCAGGCTGAAGCCGTGGAATCGGCGCTTTCCGGCGAGCACGCACACGCCGTACGAAATACAGCGTTTCTCACCGGAAAAACCACGTCGGTAAAAGCCGGCCTTGCCGCCCTGCCTTCGGACGTCGATACGATAGTGGTACTTGCGGTAGATCAACCACGTCCTTCATGGTTGATCAAAAACGTACTGGAGTCACACCGCTCTTCTGGCGCTCTCATCAGCTCGCCGGTTTACGACGGCCACGGTGGTCATCCACTGGTGTTCGACGGCTCCCTGCTGGTTGAATTGCTGGCTATCACCGAAGAAGGACAGGGAGTGAGAGAAGTGGTTCAGAGACATATCGACCGGATGAATAGACTCCCGGTAGACACGCCGCTTACCCGATTGGATATGAATACGCAGGAAGAGGCCGCCGCCGCACGCGACCTGTTCCCAGATCCACGGATCAATTGAATATGGCTATAGGAGAGGCTCTTTCCGGGGCGCGTGATTACCTCAGTCAGACCGGGGTCGATGGTTGGCTTCTTGAGGACTATCGGGGTTCAAATCCGATCCTCTGGAATCTGATCGGCGCGGTAGGACACATAACCCGACCATGCTGGTTTCTGGTCCCGGCGCACGGCGAGCCGGTTCTACTCGCTCATGAGGTCGATGCGGGACGCTTCGGCCCGATGGTCGATCAGGCCAGCTCCGAGGGCGTAGAGGTTCAGGTACGGCGGTTCGGAAGTCGCGCTCAAATGCTTTCAGAACTTGGCGACATGCTGGAAGGCCGACACCGGGTAGCGATGGAGTACTCGCCAGAGGCCGCCCTTCCACGTGTAAGCCGTATCGACGCCGGGACCATTGAACTGGTCAGGTCGCTTGGGGTAGAGGTCGTAAGTTCCGGCGACGTGCTCCAGTATTCGACCGAGCGTTGGACGCCAGCTCAGCGTGAGTCGCACAGCGTCGCTATGGAGGGCCTGGTTCAAACCGTCCATGACGCGTTCGCATTTATAGGTGAGAACATCAATTGGAAACTCACCGAGCATGATGTGGCGGAGTTCATACGCGGTCGGTTCGAGCGTCTTGATCTGGTTGCACCGGACGGCCCCATCGTCGCCGTCAATGCCAACGCCTCGGATCCGCATTACGAGCCCGCACCTGATAATTCGGCGATCGTTCGCAAGAACAGTCTGGTCTTGATCGACCTCTGGGCTGTATCAGCCGAGCCTGGATCTGTATTTGGAGATATTACGTGGACCGGGTTCACCGGCGAGCCCACGCCCAAACACGAAGAAGTGTTCAGGGCTGTCGCTGAGGCCAGGGATTCGGCCGTGGCTTTTATGCAGGACGCCCACATTCAGGGCCGTGAACTCGAAGGATGGGAAGTGGACCGAACGGCTCGTAATGTGATCGATAAATCCGGGTACGGCGACTACTTTGTACACCGATTGGGACACAGCATAGGCTTTGAAGTCCACAGTAATGGCGTTAATCTGGATGATTGGGAAACGCACGATACCCGCAAATTAATCCCGGGCATCGCCGTTTCAGTTGAACCCGGTATTTACCTGCCAGAGTTTGGCATTCGGTCTGAAATTGACGTTTTCTGGGAAGATGACGGACCGCAAGCCACTGGCGAAGTGCAGCAAGAAATAGTCAGAATTAAGGTCTAAGGGGTCCGGCGCAGTACGGTCGGGGACTCGTTGATGAGCCCAGCAAGGGTAAAATTAACGGGAGGCCATGCTATGACCCGGAGCAAATAAGTAAATGTCACTGACCGCATTCCTAATTGGCAACGCACTTCTAGTGCTGGTGTTGCTGACGTGGAACATATACACGCAGCTGTCGTGCAGGGCAGCGCAGCCAAAGTCATCAGAGCAATCTGAAGGCCAGTCTCGTTGGAGTGCCGCCATCGGCCTTCAGTGGCGCTTTGGCGCGGCCACCGCAGCACTGATCGCCGTCACGGTCGCTCTCTTCGACGCCATTCTGTTTGGCGAAGGCGGGAAGATCACCGAAGTAGCAGCCATCTTTTCGATGCTGGCGCTGACCATCGCCGTGGCACACGCACTTGTGTCCCTACTTTTCTTCGCAGAACTGATGGGACGGGGCGTGGACACCGGAGGTTCATCGTTCAGCGACGATTCGCCCTGGCGACGACCCATCGAATGGGCCACCGTGGTACTCGTACCGGCAAGTTTGCTCGGTGCGCTGATCTTCGGACTCGTGGCCTGGTCGCTGGCCTAATCTGTTCCCGATACGTTTCTGGGGCGTACGCTAAACCTTGATGCAGGCCACCTGATGCCTGTCGCCACGATCTGATAGCTCCGGTAGCACTTCTGCGCATTCCTGCGTAGCGATTGGGCATCGGGTCCTGAAGACGCATCCCGTTGGCGGATTGATCGGGCTTGGCATATCTCCCGTGAGAACGATGCGTTCCCGCTGACGTTCAAGAACGGGGTCAGGGATAGGGACGGCGGACATCAAGGCCCGGGTATACGGATGCATCGGATTTTCGTAAAGCTCTGCGCTTGACGCCAGTTCCATGATTTTGCCCAGATACATCACAGCGACACGATCGCTTATGTGCCGCACCACGGACAGATCGTGCGCAATGAACAGGTACGAGATGTTGAACTCAACCTGAAGATCTGACAACAAGTTCAGTATCTGGGCCTGAATCGACACATCAAGCGCCGACACAGGCTCGTCACAGACGATAAACGACGGTTCGCCGGCTAACGCCCGGGCTATCCCGATTCGTTGACGTTGACCGCCCGAGAACTCATGAGGGTATCGACCCATCATCGCCGGGTTCATACCGACCCGGTCCAATAGCTCGGCGACCCTATTACGACGCTGATTCTTATCTCCAGCCAGCCCGTGTACGGTAAGCGGCTCTTCCACGATCCTACCGGCACTCATACGAGGATTCAGGGATCCGTACGGGTCCTGGAAGATGATCTGCATCTCGGATCGAAACGGACGCATGTTCTTTGCCGATACGCCCGTGAGTTGGACACCTCTGAACTCCACCGATCCCGCAGTTGGCCGCTGCAGTTGGAGAATCGCCCGTCCGGTGGTCGTCTTTCCAGAGCCGCTCTCCCCTACCAGTCCAAGTGTCTCACCCGGTGCGATATCGAACGACACCCCATCAACGGCCTTTACCGCTCCAGTTTGTCTTCGAATCAGGAAGCCGGTGTTGATTGGGAAATGGACCTTCAAATCTCGCACCGACAGGGTCGATCCCTCCGCCAAGTCACCCGCAACGTTGTCTTCTTCAGAAGACCGCGATTCGCTAATCAAGATGATCGCAATCCTGACGTTGCATCCAAGGCGACCTGATCTTGTTCCCAACATGCGGCCGTGTGGTCGCCGTTCTCAGAGGTCAAAGGGGGCGACTCGATTCGGCATCGATCAACAGCCCAGCGGCACCGGGGGGCGAACGCACATCCTTCGGGCAGGTTCGCCAGATCAGGTATCTCACCTTCGATGGAAGTGAGCCGCCGTCCGGCGGGCGCATCCAGTCTTGGGACTGAGCTTAGAAGGCCCTTCGTGTAAGGGTGCCGTGGGGACGCATATATCTGATCAGCCATGCCCGATTCGATGATCTTCCCGGCATACATCACGGCTACACGTTGAGCATAGCGGGCGACCACTCCCAGGTTGTGGGTGATGATCAGAAGCGCCATTTTTAACTCATCGCAAAGTTCTTGAAGCAGTTCAAGGATCTGCGCCTGGATGGTGACGTCGAGAGCGGTCGTCGCCTCATCCGCTATCAGGA
>CAUZRH010000124.1:0-5433 GCA_963582115.1 Dehalococcoidia bacterium | reverse complement strand
GCCTCGCCGTCCAGCGCATTCCCGGCCAGACCCACGTACACGGGCCCTTTTGGCTCGCTGTTTGCCTCGTTGAACGCACGTCGTATCACGCTCGGCATCTGGTCCGGGTGCGTTACTTCGACGGCCCACTTCGTGACCGGGCGTACAAGCGTCGGCAGGTCGGCCCGAAACTCGGCCAGCTTGCGGGTGTCGTAGTTGCCGGAGATCACCACCATCGGCGTGCCGTCGTTCAGGGCGTCGATCATCAGGCTGATGCCGTTGGCGAGGCCGGAGTCTATGTGTAGCTGGACAAATGCGGCCTTGTTGGTGGCGCGCGCGTACCCATCAGCCATCCCGACTGCGACGCCTTCTTGCAGTGTCAGGATGTACCGAAGATCGGGGTAATCCTCCAGCGCGTCCAGGAAGGGAGATTCACTGGTGCCGGGGTTGCCGAAGATGTGTGTGACGCCCTCGGCCCGGAGCATTTCGAGCAGGGCTTTCTTGCCGGTCATTTTTGTTGACATAGTTGCGGATGATAACCCCGGGAACCTTGTGCGGGTCGGCTAGCGGTGCCAAAAATGTCTGAACACGAAACTGCGCGCAGGTTCGATGACTAGAAGGCTGTTGAATCCCTCGGGGTTTCATATCTCTGATCCATGACCCACCCGGGCATGACCTCGCGATCCGTACTTGGGTCAGGGCGTGTATCAGGCCACTCCGGACAGGAACTCCAACAGAATCTTGTTGAACGTTGCCGGGTCCTCCATGTTGGACATGTGACCAACTCCGGGTATGACGACTTTGCGTGCGCCTGAGATTCCTTCCGCCATCACGTCACCCATGGCGTGAAAGTCGATGAGATCGTGCTCGCCGACAATCACCAGGGTCGGCGAGTTGATAACGCCAAGGGAGTTTACGGTTGGCGTGTCGCGCCCGGCGCCCTTCGCACCGCTGGTCCAGTGCCAACCGGAGTAATCACCGATGATCTCTCCTAACGCGGGAGCGCACGCCGGATTGTTCATCGCCGGTACTAGGAGTTCGTCCTCCAGCCATAGCTTGAGCGCGGCTTCGATCCCGACCTCGTTTGCCAACCCCGCCGCGACACCCATCCGTTGCGGGAAGTCGGTGACCCAGTCGACGCCTCCAAGTGGGGCGTCGACCGGGACCAACGAGAGAATTTTTGAGGGGTGTTCGACGGCGAAATCGACCACGATAGCTCCCCCCATGGAGAGACCGACCAAGTGCGCTTTCTCTGTGCCAAGCGCATCCATGAGGCCCAGCAAGTCGTCCGGGTAGGAGTATGGCGTCGTTGGGGCGTCTGACGACTTCCCGAAGCCACGAACGTCGTAACGGATCACCCGGTAATCCTCGGATAGCATGGCGAACTGGTCGTCCCACATTCGGCGGTCCAACGAGAAGCCGTGGACCAGTATCAAGGGCGTTCCTGATCCGGAGATCTCGTAGTACAGCTTTGTGTCGTTGACGTCTACGTAGCCGGATTCGTAATCGGGCATGGCGGCAGTCATGCGTTACCTGAGCCTTTCGGTTGTGGTCGTTTAGGGCCGTATGATCTATGCGTCCGACAGGCGGAAGGGTTCCGCTGCGGTGGAGCCCTCAGGGAGGCCGGACGGCAGGCGCACGTCCAGCACGTACGGTCGTTTTTCATCTTCAACAATGGCCAGGGCGCGCGCGATTGTGCCGGACACTTCCGCCTCGTCATCCACACGCTCACCATCAAGTCCGTATGCGCGGGCCAGTCCTAACGGGTCGATGCCCTCAAGCCCGACACCGGCAAACGTGCCGGTCTCCGTCATGACCCCGCCTGTGGCTGCAAATATCCTGGAAACGATGCCGTAGGCGGCGTTATTCGGGATTATGTAGAGCACGGGAATGCCATGTGCGACGGCGGTCCAGAAGACGTTATCGGAGTAGTAGACGGAGCCGTCACCAACCAGGCCGATCACCGGCGTGTCGGGTGCTGCGACCTTTGCGCCGGCGGCTGCGCCCATGCCCCAGCCCTCGGACTCACCGGGGCGCCTGAGATGCGTGTTCACCCCGCCGCCCTGTACCTCGGCCATGCACTCGAGCTGTATGGCGAACTGCTCAGATGTGATGATGCCGCCGCCGATCCGCGCAAGTTCTTCTTCGATGGCGTCCAGCAGCACGAGCGGTCGCACTCGTCCCGGCACGATGTGGTCGTCGCCGGGTTGTAGATCAGCACGGCGGGCGGCTCTCAGCGCTGCCGCTTGGCTCAGCACCGTCTTTCGACGATCTGCATACTCGTCTTCGCCGCCATCGATTGCGTTGCGAGATATCTCCAGCAACCGACTTATGGCCTTGTTCTCGTCGGCCACGATTCCGTTGTCCAGTGACGGGAAGTTCTGGAGGTAATTGATGTCGGAGCCGATGGCGAATACTTTGTTCACCGATTTCAGGGTGGCGTAGTCGCCGGGAGTTCCGGCTCCTGTGTGCCGGACGCCGATGGCGAAGATGCAGTCAGGCTTCACGGTCGCTGCCGCTGGCCCAAAAGGACCGCAGTGCAACTGGTGCGCCATCGACATGCCGACGAGGTCCGGGGATGCAACGCCCACCGCTGCGCCAAAGTGTTCCGCAAGCGCCGTGACGGCCGCTGTTGCGCCGCTTTTTGCGATACCGTCGCCGATGTACAGCATTGGTCGTTCGGCGGCGTCGAGGGCGGCTGCGATCTCTATCAGGTCGGAGTCGTCGGCGTGCCCGGCCCGGATGGGCGGCGCTTTGGATGCGACGATGTCCACAGTTACGGGTCCGGCGTCCAGTAGTCGGTCGTACACGGCGAGGTGTACCGGACCGGTGGGGGCAGCAGTAGCCACCTTGATGGCGCGCTCGATCGCCTCGGGCAGGCCTTCGGGTTCGATGATGGACCAGCCGGCTTTGGTGAACGGGGCCGACAGGTGGGTCGGCCCGAAGTCGTGGTCAATGTTCAGCATTACCGAATCGGCAAAGCTGCCTGTGTCGCCGTGGAATGAGATCACCACAACAGGAAGGCCGCCGTTCCAGGCATTGAAGAGCTGTCCGAGCGACTGCGCGAGTCCTGCGCCCAGGTGGACCACCATCACCGCCGGGTCGCCCTGTACCTGTGCGTAACCGCCGGCCATCGCAGCCACCGGGCCTTCATGCAGGGCCAGGATGCCATTCACGTCCGGGTTGACGTGGAGGGCGTCGAAGAACATAGCTTCACGTGAGCCGGAGTTGTAGAACACGTACTTCACGCCGGACGCAGCGAGTTGCTCAACCATCACCTGGGATGGGTTGCCGGTGAACTTACGGGTCGACATGTTTGTGGGCCTCCTGTCGGTCTAACTGTGTTAAGGCGGGTGCTTGTTGGTGGGCAGCAGAAGCGAGATGGTTCGGGCGTGTTGCTAACAGATTTTTGCTCCGGTCCAGGTGAATGTGCCGAGGTGTTCAGGTCCTGGATAGCCGCGTTCACGGTCTTTCCAGACCCTGTCCCAGACACCGTGTTGCGGGAACATTGGGCGTTCAAGAACTTCGGCGCGCTCTACGAACCACTTTGCCTCTTCCGAGGTCATGCCGCTTCGGTCGTCTAACGAACCGCCGATAGCGGTCGCTTCAAAGTACATGTGAGGGCGGATGATGTTGCCGTCGACTACGTGGCATATATATCGAAATACACCCGGTTCTATGATTAGCTCGGTTTCTTCACGCATCTCACGTATGAGGCAATCGTGTAACGATTCCCCGGGTTCGCTGCCGCCTCCGGGGATTTGCCAGTGGTCGCCGTCTTCCGGGGGATTGAACCGGACCATCAGCATCGAATACGAATACGAGTCCGCTGCAGCGCTGCGGCCCTATTTCGAAGCTGTTGTTGGTCAACGTGGTTCCTCTCACGCCGGGATGATAGGTGATATTGGCGTGAGAGGGGGGGCGGCTTGTCTGGGCCCGCTTGATAGAGGACTTAGGTGTTCGCAGGTAGCACGAGCTTCAAGCGAATTGTCATTCTGAGGAGCTTGCGACGAAGAATCTCGCCGTCGGAAATCGTTTGCGCGTCTGGTCAGCTTGACGACGGTGATCTGCGAGATCCTTCGCTCCACTCAGGTTGCCTTTTGGTTGGACGGCCCGTTGCGAAACCGGAGAATCCTGCGGACTCCTGGCGCTTCACCATAGCCGGTTGGTCAAATACCTCTACCGGCGGTAGCTCTCCCCCAAACTTCTCGATCTGCACCAGCGTTGTGTGGGAGATCGGTCCTTGAGCAAGGCGCGAGGTGCCTCTGTCCAGCGTCAGTACGTTGGGGTTGCCGTGGCGGTCTAGCCCTCCGGGCGTAACCGGGTCGTACCAGGCTCCCGTCGACAGGTTCACCACTCCGGGCCGAATGCCATCGCTGAGTCTGACACCGGCAAGGCACTGGCCTCGGTCGTTGAACACACGCACCACATCGCCGTCTTTGATCCCTCGTGATGCTGCGTCGACGGGATTGACGGTTATCGGCTCACGCCCCTGCACCTTGCTTGCCACGCTCACCGAGCCGGGATCGTGCTGGCTGTGCAACCGGGTGGTTGGCTGGTTCGAGATCAGGTGGATCGGGAATGAGTTGCTGCGCTCCGACCCCAGCCATTCAACGGGCTCCAGCCATGTGGGGTGACCCGGGCAGTCGTCGTAGTTAAAACTGTCGATAGTCTCAGAGAATATCTCGATCTTGCCCGACGGCGTCTTGAGCGGGTTATTAACCGGGTCGTTTCGGAACTCGGACAGGTGAACCCGGTCAAACTCCCCGGTCGGCAGCTCCAGCTCGCCGTCCTTCCAGAAGTCATCGAACTCGGGAATATCGATGTCTTCTCGTCGTTTAAGTTGTTCACGGAATCCGCCGTAAAGATGACGCAGCCAGTCGTCTTCGGTTCGACCCTCGGTGAACGCGTCATCCACGCCCATTTGCGCCGCTATCCCGGCGAATATGTCGTAATCGCTTCGCGCCTGACCAACCGGCGGGATCGCCTGCTGCATCGGGAATATAAAGGTGTCTTCCGGCGCGCGCCCGATGTCGTTCCGCTCTAACGAAGTGGTGGCGGGTAGGACGATGTCGGAGTGCCGGGCCGTGGCGGTCCAAAACGACTCGTTGAGGATGATCGTCTCGGGCTTTTGCCATGCCACCGCCATGCGATTCAGGTCCTGGTGATGGTGGAACGGGTTGCCTCCGCACCAGTAGATCAAGCGTGCGTCCGGGTAGGTAAGGCGGCTGCCGTTGTAGTCGAACTCCTCGCCGGGTTTTTCCAGCATCTCCGTGATTCGGGAGACCGGTATGAAGCCCCGAACAGGGTTGGTCCCCTGTGGGAAGGTCAGGCCGGAGACGCGTCTTGCTTCTCTGCCGGTGCGCCCGAAAGCGCCGTATCCGTAGCCAACTCCGCCGCCCGGTAGGCCGATCTGGCCGAGCATCGCCGCCAGGGTCGCTGCCATCCAGTAGG
>CAUZRH010000123.1:0-5465 GCA_963582115.1 Dehalococcoidia bacterium | reverse complement strand
CGTGGCGTTCTTCGCACTGGTTGCGGCTCCTCGGCCTCGTCGAAGCCGTAGGTGCTGTGCCAGGTTGACTTCGATGTAGCCCTTTTTCTTCAAATGGGCGAGGAAGAGCTTGACCACTGCCAGGCGGTCTACAGCGTCAGGCGCGGTTCCGTGGGCTCCAATGTGATCGCTGTAATCGCCAATCTCTGGCGGAGCAAGGGACTCAAGGGAGCGGTCATTTCCAAGCCACCTGACGAATCTTCCCAACTCTGCGCTTGCAGATGGTCGTTCGTCTTCTGCGATGGTGGCGGTGTAGTAGCGAAGCGCCTCTGTGACGGTGCTGACGTCGTCCGCTTCCGGGTCGATTCCGGTATCCTTTGACTTGGCAACCATAAACCGGGCGCGCTCCTAAGTACTTCAGGGGCTAGTTCCCAACTGTGATTGTCAGGACCCCGGACACTCGATTCTAGGAACGCTGTGTCGAGCCGTCAAGAAAACGGGTTTGAAATTGGTACCGCGACTGTGACCGAACGGTTACTGCGGATATAATCACTTAGTTAATTTTTAAGAGCCCGAGAGTCCAATACCCACAAAATGCCAAAACGTACGTACCAGCCCAAAAAAAGACGCCGCCTCCGTGTTCACGGTTTTCGGCTTCGAATGCGATCAACAGGTGGCCGCAGGATCCTAGCCCGACGACGTGGTCGCGGCCGCGAACGCCTGACCGTCTAAGGCCCATCATTTTCCCGGTTCCCGTAGAAAATGGAATCCGGGGTCTTTAGATGCGCACCGCCTTCAGGCTTCGTAAGAGCGCCGACTTCAAAGACGTCCGTAAGCGTGGACGTCGCGTGAGCGACCGCTTGATGATCCTTGGATCAGTCCCAATTAATGAAGATAATGAAGCCCCGGCCGGGGATATTACTCGTTTCGGGCTGGCGGTGAGCAAGCGAGTCGGCAATGCCGTCACAAGAAACAAGGTCAAGCGTCGCCTCAGGGAAGGACTGTCGGCACTGGATATCCTTCCCGGATATAAGGTCGTCGTCTCTGCCCGACCCGAAGCTGCACAAGCGGACTACGGCATGTTGTCGTCGTCGCTAAGACGGCTGGCCAGACGAGCCGGGGTGTTGCAATCCGATATGGCGAACCCGACCAACACACCCCACAAAAGCACGATCAACCCGAGCGCTGTAGAAAGGGACAATTCCTGATATGCGCCGTATCGTGATCCTGCTTTTGAAGGGATACAAAAAGATCATCTCGCCGTATTTGCCCTCGCAGTGCCTCTACGAGCCGACGTGCTCTATATACGCGCAGGACGCTGTGCGCGAGCATGGCGTCTTCAAAGGCATCCGCATGACGTTCAAGCGTTTGGGCCGATGCCATCCCGGATACGAAGGTGGATACGACCCAGTCCCGATGGCCGGAGCCGCCGATCCTGATCCCGATGCCGGAGCAGGGCACAACGCCTGAAGTGCCGGCAATTTTCAGCAAACCCAGTAATTAAAAGTCAATCAAGACATCCCGCTCCCCGCTCCCTGTCTGTTAGCGGCTGGGTCGGAGTGAGTACTTTGACCCGACCCGGAGATTCATTACGCCACTAAATAACCACACCGATAGAACATCAGGACTTTTAGAGTCACAGGCAACTCTGCCAGGGATGAAGAGGCCACGGCCACTCCTCCTTGGGATGCTGATCTCCTTATCGATATTTGTTCTTGCCGCCTGCGTCGGAGACCTCAACCCGGACGGCGGTTGGTCCGCGCCCGTTGTGAGCGGAGACCATGTCTACGTTGGCGCAAAAGACGGCCGGATCACCCGACTCAGCCTTAATGAGGACGGGCGTTTCGACACCGGATGGGGGTACCCCCCTGTTGGTGCGGACACACTTGGACCGCTGTACGGAACGCCTCGCATCAATGGCGACCGGGTGTTTGGTGCTGCGTATGACTGCGACAACCTTGACTGTGATGCTCAGGTCTACGCCCTGTCTACAGACGACGCCAGCTCCTTATGGCCTGAAGGCACTTTCACGTTGCCTACCTCTATCGTCGGGGCCGTCGCTGTTACGGACGATACGGTTCTGTTCGGGACCGCCGGAATTAACGACGAGCTGGATATTGGTGACGCAGAGGGATACCTCTATGCCTTGGACACCGACCCGGACGCCAACCCTCGTGTCCGGTGGCGTTTCGCCACAGACGCGTCAATATGGGGCACACCCGTCGTCTCTGACGGCGTCGTCTACATAGGTGACCTTGATGGCGTGCTTCACGCCGTTTCGCTGGGCGAAAGTGATGGGTCCGCAGGGCAGGAAATCTGGAATTTCAAGGCCGGCGGCGCGATCGTCTCTGAGCCGCTCATCACTAACGGCAAGATCTACTTTGGCGATTTCAGCGATACTTTTTATGCGCTGGACATTGCGGCCAGAGAATCTGGCGGAGCAAGTTCTAACGCGCTTGGTTTCGGTGAATGGTCGTTTGATTCCGACGGATGGTTCTGGGCGACGCCGCTCATTCACGAGAATTCTCTGTACGTCGGAACGCTGAACGGTAATTTCTACGCTCTGAACCCTGATACCGGAGCCGAACTCTGGGCGAATCCCGGAAAGGTAGTTGGCCAGATCGTCGGTAAAGCGGCTGCTTTTGATGAGGTGGGCAAGGGGACGGCCCTGGCTGTGCCGTCCGGCGAGGACAACATCGGCGTTTTCAGCGCCGTGAACGGTGCTGAATTGAACGGGTTTGCCTCAGAAGGCGGAGTGAAATCCAGCCTGGTCGTGGACGGAAGATTCCTTTACGCCCACACCACTGATGACCATCTGCTCAAGTTCAATATCGCTGACCGTAAGCTGTTCACCTGTATTGACGCAGAGAACGGAGGAGCGTGCTGATGGGCGCATTCTTCTCCAGGCGAATGATGATGATCTTGGGCGTCGCACTTTTGGCGATTGCTGTCTTCAGGTTCAACCTGTTCGTCATCGGGCCTATGGTCAACTCGCTGGTGCTGCTGGACAAAATCCTGTTCAGCAACTTTGGCCTGGCGATCATCTTCTTCACCGTCACGGTTCGATTACTCATGATTCCGCTGACCGTGATGCAGACGCGCAACATGCGCAAGATGTCTGCATTACAGCCACGTATGAAGGCGATGCAGGAGCGGTACAAGGACCATCCGGACGGTCGTCGGCTGCAATCGTCAGAGACGATGAAGATGTACAAGAGCGCAGGCGTCAGCCCGATCGGCTGTCTTGGACCGATGGTCCTTCAGATGCCGATCTGGTTTGGCCTTTACCGTGCAATCTTCAGGGCCGTACCTGCGACGCCGGAAGGCACGGCAAACCTTTCGACCGTGCTCTACGGATGGAACCCGGCTGCCAGTGATGTGCCGCTGGACAGCATGTTTATCGGAATGGACCTTGTTGACCTGGTCCAGAACGCACCTGCGCCGTTCAACTTCGCCTTGCCGATCCTGGTCGGCGCGTCGATGTGGGCGCAGCAGAAGATCAGCGCTATGCCGTCCATGGACGCAAGATCAGCGCAGACGAATCAAATGATGCTCTGGATGATGCCGATTATGTTCGGTTTCTTCACCTTCCAGTTCCCAGCGGGCCTGGCGGTGTACATCCTGTTCTCCAACTTGATTGGAGTCGCAATTACTGCAGTGATTTCCGGACCGGGAGCCCTCCTGGGCACAAGGTTCGGTACGTCAGCTGCGACGGCGGCGGCGGCTGTAGAAGCCGGCGTTTCGAACGCTGAAGATGAAAATAAGGGGGAAGTCATTGATGGAACCGCGACGGTTCTCGGGGAAGACGGTGGAAGAAGCGACCGACAACGCGCTCGAAGCGCTCGACGCAAACCTCGAAGACGTAGAAATCGTCGTCGTTAACCCTGGCCGATCTGGGATCCTGGGTTTCGGCGGTGAGCCGGCTGAAATTGACGTAGCGCTGCTTGATGGTGATTCACCCACCGGCGGTTATAGCGCAAATGCATCAGAATCAGGTTCTGGTAACTCTCACTACGCGCCAGAGCCGGAGCAAGCTGACCAACCGGACCCGGGTGATGAGTTCGACGACGATGAAGAGTTTGAAGACGAAACAGCGGAAGACTCAGACGAGCCCGAAGTTTCCGTCCCGGATGTCGAAGCCGAAGAAGTGCAAGAGGACGCCGATTCAGGCGAGCCCGAGTCTGTTCCGTTTGTAGCCCGAAGTGGCGGCGGAAGAGGAGACCGGTCTCAGACGTCTGGTGACTCTGGAGGGCGTTCTAGCGCTCCAGAACGACGGGAACGATCGTCCGAGCCTGATCCAGAGGTTATCGAGTTCGCATCGGAAGTAATCGACTATTTCCTGGCGAGCATGAGCGTCGTCGCTGATACATATATCCGTGAAGAGACGGACGACGGTGTCCCGGTATTCGACATCGAGGGCGAAGACTCAGGGCTTCTCATTGGAAGACGCGGGGAGACCCTGCAGTCGCTCCAGTACCTGGTCAACCTCATCGTCACGCACCAACTCGGTCGCTCTGCATATGTTCAGATCGATATCGAGGGGTACAAAGAACGACGCCGGGAAACTCTGGCAGGTGTGGCGCAGCGGACTGCTGAACGCGTGGCGGACTCCGGCGAGTCTGCTGAGCTAGAGCCTATGCCCGCTTACGAGCGACGCTGGGTTCACATGTCTCTTGCGAACAGCACACTGGTGCGCACCGAGAGTAGTGGCGAGGGATCTGAACGATTCGTGGTGATCTACCCGGGTAGCGAAGGTAACTCCTCTGGCGGTAACGCCGGTAACGGTGGCCGTGGACGACGCCCACGGAGCCGCGGTGGCCGACGGGGTCGCGGTTAGAGCGATCGCCCAACAGGTACTTTTTATGGGGAGACAACCGACGCCCGTGACGCCGTGGGCTGGTTGTGCTCGCCATGCCTGATTCCACGACGCCGGATTTTCTGTCCATCGGAGTCCTGACTTACGACGTCACGCCGGAACCTGGTAACCCTCACGGACGAATCAGGCCGGGAGGTGCCGCCGCATTTTCTGCGGTGTGCGCACAGGCACTCGGGTTGAAAGCGGCTGTTATTGCAAGCGCTGCGGCCGATTACCCGGTTGAGGAAATCCTCCCTGGTATCGACGTGCACATCGTAGAGTCTGACTTTACGACCTTCTTTCAGAACGTCTACGGTCAGGACAGTATGCGTTCTCAAGTTCTCGGCGCGCGCTCGTCGTCTATTACGCGCTCGGACATTCCAGAAGCCTGGCTTGAGACGCCGATCGTATTCTTCGGCCCGCTGGTTCGTGAGATTCCTCCGAATGCACAGAGTTGGTTTCCTCACGCCTCGGTCGGGGCAGCCGTTCAGGGCTGGTTACGCATCTGGGACGACTACGGACGTGTTAGTGAAGCGAGTGGCCCTCCTGCATACATTGGCAGCGGGTATCGGCTGCTGGCGGGCTCTATATCCGAGTTCCATGAGCGGGACGCTCAGGAGATGGCAAGATG
>CAUZRH010000122.1:0-5469 GCA_963582115.1 Dehalococcoidia bacterium | reverse complement strand
TCTTAACGGCCTGTCGGTAAAGATCCCTCGTCTCTCCGGTGCCGGAAGGATCGGGATGACGATAGATTTTTTAATGTACTAATGAGCCTTATTTGCCCCCCTACCCCGCGGTCATCTCCCGCTGCATCTGAGCCAGCCCCATCGGTCCCAGGTTCAGCGCCTTATTGTGCCAATCCTTCAAGTCGAACCCTGCTCCGGCCTTGGACTTGGCCTGCTCGCGTGCATCCAGCCAGTAGCGTTCGCCTACCTTGTAGCTGATCGCCTGTCCCGGCATCCCCAGATAACGGTCGATCTCGCTAACCATGAACTGCGGCCCAAACGGCGATGTCGGCTGCATGAACGCCAGCGCCAGGTCCGGTGTCCACACTTCTCCGGGATGGAAGCTGGAGTCGTCGGGAATACGCAGCCCGAGGTGCATGCCGATATCCACGACCACCCGCTGAGACCGGAAAAGCTGTGATCCCAGCATCCCGAGGTAGTAGTCAGGGTTGTCCAGATAACCAAGCTCACCCATAAGGCGTTCGGCATACAGCCCCCAGCCCTCTACGTACCCCGATGTGCCCGCGGCAAGCTTCTGAAAACGAGATAGTCGGTCGCCGAGGCTGATAGTCGTGGCGATTTGAAAGTGATGGCCGGGCACACCCTCGTGATAGACGATCGACACCTCGCCCCAGAGCGGGAATCTGTCTTTGCCCTCCGGCACCGGGTACCAGGTCCTGCCCGGCCGAGAGAAGTCTTCCGACGGCCCTGTGTAGTACATCGCCAGAGCGCCGCCGGGAGGAGCGATCATCACTTCGACGGTCTTGACCGGGTCGGCGATGTCGAAGTGCGTGCCATCCAGTTCGTCTATGGTCCGGTCTTGCAGATCCTGCATCCACGCCCTGAACGCGTCTTGTTCTTCGATGGATCGGGCCGGATCTTCGTCCAGCAACTTCTTGGCATCGAGGAAGTTTCCGCCGGGGATGATTTTGTCGGCCGTAATCGCCATCTCCGACTCCGCCCAGCGCACCTGTTCCCAGCCCCACGCGTAGGTCTCTTCAAAGTCGATTTGCGCTCCCAGATAAGAGCGTGCTTTCAGCTCATATCGTTCACGTCCCACCCCGTCGCGGTCCGGCGTCGCCTCGATGTGCTCATCACTCAGGAACGACCCGAAGTTTGCAAAGGCTTCCGATGCGTCTTTTGCAGCGTTGGTCAGTCGCTCTCGTAGCGCGCCATCGCCGATGTCCGTTCCATCAAACGCCGTAATTAGGCCATCAAAGAAGGACGGGTTTCCGCCTGCCCCGCTGTAGACCTTCGCCTGCTCGATCACGCCAACCACCTGGCGGCGGGTTGTTGTCTGGCCCTTGCCGACGCCCTCTTCAAGCGTCTCCCTATAGCTGCCAAGCGCGTCCGGCACTCTGGACATTCGGGCGGCGATGTTGTCCCAGTCTTCTTTCGAATCACGAGCCATCAGATCAAATATCTGGCGTGCGCTCTGGAACGGGCTGTGGAGGATATTCATGCCCCGGTATTGCTCGCCGGCGTCGTAGGACTCAAGCCCTATCTCAAGCTCCTCAACCATCACCTCACGAGCCAGTCGATCTCGATCGTTCTCAGGCTCGGCCGCGTTCAGATCAGTCAGTGTGGAGCGATCAAGCTCCGCCCCAGCCGCGTCACCGGCAGGCGAGTTGTCGGGCATCTCGGTCTCATGGCCGGGAACGCCGAAATAGGTTGCGACGATCGGCTGCAACTCGGAGATTCGATCTATGTAGTTGTCGGCGATGTCGAAGATTCGCGACAAGGTTCTCTCCCATCAGGACACCGGATTACGAGGCTAACAATGCAGGGCGATTACCCAACTATCCAAGGTAGTCGAGCGCAGCCCGGGCGAAGATCTCTATGCCGAGCGGGATGCACTCTTCGTCGAACACAAACCGGGCGTTGTGGTGCGGCGGTCGTTTCGGATCACCCGCGCCCAGCAGGAAGTAAGTTCCCGGAGCGCGGTTGATGAACTCTGCCATGTCATCGCCGACCGGAACCTCTTCATGCGCACCGACCTTGTCGACGCCCGGAACCTGTTCGGCGATGCTCGCCACCCACGACGCCACCTCAGGGTCGTTCACGACCGGCGGAGCGCCGTTCAGCAACTTGAACTCAGCGCTACCCCGCATCGTCTCAGCAACGCCATTCGATATCCGCTGAACGGCGGCAATAATCTGGTCACGGATATCCGCGGTAAACGCGCGAATCGTGCCCTTGATTGTCACGAAGTCAGCGATCACGTTCGGTGCGCTTCCGCCTATAACCTGTCCGAGTGTGACCACCCCCATTGCGTTGGGCGCAATCTCACGGCTGACCACGGTCTGCAACGCCGTGACCACCTGTGCGGTGATCGCCACCGGGTCGATGGCGGTGTGTGGCAGTGCGCCGTGCCCGCCCTTCCCCGTGATCGTGAGTTCGAACTGGTCGGCGCTTGCGAACACCGTCGCCTGATTCACGCCCACGAATCCGGTGTCGTACTGGTTCCACAGGTGCAGACCGATGACACGGTCCGGCGAGTGATCGATCATGACGTCATCGGCGATCATCGCCTTTGCGCCCTCTACGAACTCCTCTGCCGGTTGAAATACAAATACAACCTTGCCGGACAGATCGTCCGCCCGACCCGCCAGCAACTCGGCAGCGCCAAGCGCCATCGTGATGTGACCATCGTGACCGCACGCGTGCATGCTACCGTTGGTCGAGGCGAAGGGCAGATCGGTTAGCTCTAAAACCGGTAGAGCGTCGATGTCCGCCCGGATCATCAGCGTCGGCCCCGGTCGGCCGCTTTCCAGCACCCCAACTACGCCCGTTCCGCCGACCTCCGCCTTCACCGTCATCCCGGCGGCATTTAGTCGATCGGCAATGATTCCAGCCGTACGGGTCTCGTAGAAACCCAGTTCCGGATTCTCATGGAGGTCACGACGTAACTCGATCAGACCGGGTAGAGCCTCTGCAACCTGGTCGGTAACGGCGTCGGACATGGTTTGGTGGCTCCAGAGGTGCTTGATTTTAAGTTTGAAATCGGGGCGTGAGTTTATCACGACACTTCGTTCTTCTATTCCTGCGGACGCACTGTCTGTCACGCTAGAATTATCTCGATGCCAAATTTGCCAATCTTCCCTCTAAACACCGTCCTTTTCCCCGGCTATAAGCTACCGCTGCGCATCTTCGAACCCAGGTACAAGCAGATGCTGGACGATTGCATGGCCGGTGACGGTCGATTTGTCATAGCGCTTATACAGGATGGCGTTGAAGTGAGAGGCGAGGCGACTCCTCACGAGGTTGCAACTGTCGCTAAAATCGAGGAAGTGGGCGATCGAAGCGATGCGGTGGTGCCACTGATTGCGCTCGGACAGCAGCGCGTGCGGATTACCGATCTGGACCGCTCGCTTCCCTATCTGGTCGGTGAGGTCAATTCCATAGACGAGCCAACCGCACAACAGATCGACCCCGAATTGTTAGAGCGCGCCCGGACGGCGACGACCCGATATGCGCGGGCAATGCTCATGCACGTCAGGGGTGAATGGCGCGCAAACCCTGACATCCCGAGTGACCCGGCGGAACTGGGATACAAAATGGGAAGCCTACTGGTGGATCGACCCGCCACAGCGCAACGCGTGCTGCAAGCAACGTCATTAAGCGAGCGCCTGAAAGAGGCGATCCCGGGGGTTGAAGAGACCGCCGCTGCGTTTGAGGCGGCAGTAATGGAAAAGGGTACGCAAGACCATCGACGGGGCATGCAGCGGAACTAGCTCCGTCCGTTGGTGCATCGAGATGCCACTCTCAGGCGATAATCCCACTCTGCAGGAAAGAAATCCACCCTGAGGCTCTCGAAGGGCGGGCGGTCACACTCCCACAGTCATCTAGCGCAGATCTGCCGCTACAACGACACAACCGTGAGAGGAACAAGCCCGCCCCTACATCTGGTTACCAGGATTACGCGAGAACGCCGACGATTCATTGATTTAATGACAACCCGCCGGCGTTCTATCCAGGTCATTTTGCCAGACCATATTGACGGCTAAGACCCGTCGCAGGTCCGATTACGCAGACTTCATGTGCCCCTTGCTGTCAAGGAACTCTGCCAGTCGTGCGATACCGTCCCGGTTCTTCTCCGGGGTCTCGTAACCGAAGCACAAGCGGGCGCTGTTCTGGCCATCGCCGTTAGGTGCGAATGAGGCACCCGGCAGGTAGCCGACTCCGGCGTCAAACGCCTCGTCCACAAGATCGCTGATAGGCACATCTTCTGGCATGGTCAGCCATGTATAGCAACCGCCCTGGGGGATCGCCCACTTTGCGCCGGTTCCGCCGAAATTCTCTCCAAGCGAGGCAACCATTGCATTTGCCTTGGCTCCAAGAGATGCCGTCAGATTGTCCTTGTGGTCCTGGAGATTCTCCGAGAGGTAACCCTCGATCGCCAGCGAGGCGAAGTGGTTCGCCGTGCCTGAGCTTCGGAATCCAACGGCCCGGTTCGTCACCGCTTCAGGTGCTACAAAGTAGCCGAGGCGTAGTCCCGGAACCAACAGCTTGGAGTAGGAAGCGACGTGCATCACCATTCCGGTGGTGTCCAAGGAGGCATACGCCTCCTGCATCTCTCCATCGAACCGGAGGTCGACGTAGCAGTCGTCCTCAAGGATCGGAATCTCGTGTCGGTGGCAGATGTCGATGACCTGCTTCCGGCGTGAGGTCGGCGTCGTCGTGCCGGTCGGGTTCTGGTGCTCCGGGATCGTGTAGAAGAACTTCGGCTTCTTGCCCTCAGCCGTCAGGCGGGTGAAGGTCTCATCAAGAGCCTCAGGGATGATGCCCTGCATGTCGATCGGCGAGCCAACGACGTTGATGCCGTGGTTGCGAAGCTGGTTGAGCGTTCCACCGTAGACGAACTGTTCCGTCACAACGGTGTCGCCCGGGTTGGACAGCGCCTTGATCAGGACAAAGTTTGCCTCACCAGATCCGGCGGTCATGAAAACCTGGTCCGGAGTGGTGGTGATGCCGCGGTCGTTCGCAAGCTTCTGGGCCGTGAACTCGCGAAGCGCTTCGTTACCGTTTCGCTCCGTGTAGTAAACGAGGTCGTGTCCCTCGCGTTCAAGACCCTTCTTGAGGCCCTCAATCAGGCCGTCAAACGGCACGGTCTCGGGCGGCGGGTAGGCTACTGCGAAATCATAGGTGGCGTGACGAGGGTGGGACACGGCGGTCTCTTTGGACCGTGCGGAGAACTTGCCTTCGTAGCTAAACGTGGTGGTCATCCGGTGAAAATCTCCTGGGGTCTGTCTGCCCCGGCGTAGTCATCTCTATGTGGTAAATCGCATGCCCGACGGTGTGGATACGTAGATCGGGCTCGAAGCGGGTCGCCCAAGAACTAACAGGGGCGACCCGTTTAGGTGTGTGTCTTTAGTTCCCGGGAGCGGCGTTCAACATGCCGTTGTCGTCAAGGATCTGCGCGAGGAGCGC
>CAUZRH010000121.1:0-5483 GCA_963582115.1 Dehalococcoidia bacterium | reverse complement strand
CAACTCGCTCGGCCGCCCAAGATCCGTCGCCTGCTCGATCTTCTTGAGGCCACCCTTGAAGCCGAGCCTGCGCAATGGATACCTGAGATCAAGGTGCGCGGCGTGCGCAAACAACGAGTCTTCGCCGTTGATTGCGATCCGTCCGAACTCTTTATCAAGGAAAGGCATGTCGAACGACGCGCCGTTGTAGCTGACGAACAGCGAGTACTTCTGCAAGGCCTCAGGTAACTTGTCCAGATTGTCTCCACGGATGTAGGCAGTAAAGCCGCTGTAGTCGAGAATCCCGACCATCGTGACGTAAGCGTTGTCGGGCGACAGTCCGGTCGTCTCGATGTCCAGGAATGCGGTGTCTTTCTGAAAATCGGCGTAAAGCCGCCAGCATTCCCGGGTTCCAAGGATGTCCTGAAAGTAACGAGCGTTCCGGCCGGTAAGCCTCTGTGTCGCCGTTTCAATGGCCCCGGTGTGCTGGGGCTGAGTTACTGCAAGTTGGTCCCAGGTCGTGACGCCATCGCCCCACAGATCAGACTCCTGTTCGGGTCCGATGCCGTCGATCAGTTGGAAAGAGTTACGGAGCATGGGGCGTTGGACTGATTATCTGCTTATGCTCGCTCATATCGGCCAATTTAACGTCTTTTGGTTTGCTCGGCGATCAGCCTGTCACCGTATGACAAACAAATAATCGGGTCACTGGCCCTAGCCCATGGTCTCCAGCACCTTTGCCGTGACCTCATACTCAAGCGACTGGCCTGTGCTCCACCGTTCAAACTCGTCAATTACACAGTCGGCGAGACGCACCACCTCGTCGCCGACGGTACCGCCCACATGTGGGCTGATGATCACATTGGGAAGCGTCCACAGCCGGGAATCTTGTGGCGGTGGTTCAGGTGAAGTCACGTCCAGGAGTGCCGTCAGATCAGTCCTGGCACTTAGAACCCGAATCAGGTCATCTTCTACGACCTGCACACCGCGTCCCGTGTTTATGAAGGTGGCGCCGTCCCGCATCGCCTCGAACTGTATCCCGGTTAAAACGCCCTGCGTGGATTTCAGGTCAGGGATGTGATTGCTTACTACCAGGGATCGCTCAAACAGCTCTTGAAGTGAGACCGACTCCACGGCCAACTCTCGTGCGCGGTCGGAGGTCAGAAAGGGGTCGTGTGCGATCACCTTGATCGGGTAGTCGGAGAGGAGACCTCGCAGTCGCGCTCCTATCTTGCCGAGTCCGATCAACCCAACCGTATCGCCAAATATGCCAGACCGCGGGAATACCTTCGCTTCATGCGTTTTGAGGTCCCTATATTGGCGCGCAGCCCGGAAATAGCCTCGCAGCGAAAGAAGTATCTGTGAAAGGCACATCTCTGACACAGGAATCGCGTTGATGCCCCATGCGCTGATCAGCGTGACGTCTCGCTGGATGAGCGGACCGGCAAACGCCTTCACATTACCGGCGGCGTAAAACACGGCCTTCAGATTTGGCATAGCGTCGAAGTGATGGTCCGAGAAACGAGGCATGCCCCACGTGGCGAAGATCACTTCTACCTCAGAGAGGGCGGCGGCGTGATCGTCGAAGTTGGCGGCGGTTACCACCTCCGGGTATAGGTCCGTTAGATCTGAAATGCGATCACGCCGTCCCTGCCCAAAAACATCGCCATCGGCCGGAGGGTAGTCGTAGAAAATTGCCGACTTCGTACCCATATATCTGTTCTCCCCAGTTGGACATCAGGTGGACACCAGGTCCCAGAGCTATCTAGGCCCCGAACTCTCGACCCATAAGCAGTACGACAGGACGTTTCGTCTCTTCGGCTTCCGTGAATGCCATCGAGAGACGGTCCATGTCCTCGGCCTGTTCCAGGAGGTAGTAGTTGATGCCAAACGCGTCCAGCACGGGTTCGATGAAGCGCGCCGCAGAGTCCGGGGTCGCTCCGTGTCTGGTCCAACCGCGATATCCCACCATCAGGACCAGCGGCATGCTGGTGTCCAACGACATCCCCCGTATTGAGTCACCGGACTCAAAAACGCCGGTGTTCTGGATCATTACTACCGGCTTCTTGCCGCCAACCCACAGTCCTGCTGCGATTGCCATGGTTTCGCCCTCACGGCAAACCGGCACGAGTTGGATAGAAGGATCTTCCGTTAGAAGGACATGCATGAAATTGGTCTCGCTATCCGGCAACCAGACTGCGTGAGTAATTTCATGTTCATGCAGGGCATCGACGACTGCCGTCGCACTAATGGTCGAGGAGTCGTAGGTGTTTGTCATAAAGTCCCTCTGGTTCCGCATAGAATGGCCGTGGGCGCAGATTATAGGTTGCTCCGGCTGGGCATGTTGAGCGGTCTTGAGGGCGTATGGAACAGTGAGCGTCCACGGGGCTATAATCCGCTTGCCCCTGACACCCTCGAGTGTCTCGAAACGCCTTCATATAAGGGGACGCTTCCTGAAATGCGTTCTTCATCTGACCAACAGGAGACTTTTTCCATGGCCCTGCCCATCGTTGCCGTGATTGGCCCGAACGACGCACGTACGCAGGCCGTAGTTGAGCGCTACAACATGCTCGCCGGGCAACATGGGGGATCTGTGGACGTCCGCTGGATTGATAGTTCTTCGGACGAGGCCAGTGTCCTGGATCAGGCAAAAGACGCCATTGCCGTAATTCCGGCCGGGGCAGGAGCCATTACGACCGATCTGGCGCTGAAGCTGCCGAACCTGCGGCTCATCCAGACGACATCGGCCGGGACGGACTACTTGGACAAGACATCGCTTGGAGAGAGCGGAGTGCTAGTCGCCAACAACGGCGGCGGTAACTCGGTTGCGGTTGCGGAACATGCCATCGCACTCATGATCACCGTCTACAGGAAGATGAATCTTCAGCTCACGAGTACCCGAGAGGGAACGTGGATGGCCGGGGTGACCGGCGAGCAAGAGGAATATCACAACCTTGTCGATAAGACGGTCGGCATCATCGGCCTCGGCCAGATCGGATCCCGTGTCGCCCGACGACTCCGTGGATGGGAGTGCAACGTCATCTACTCCGACGTTGTATCGATTCCCGAGGATGTGGAGAAGGAGACCCGGGCAAAGCGGGTTGACCTAGACGAACTACTGGCTACATCTGACTTGATCACCCTCCACGTCCCGCTGGACCGATCAACGCACCACATGATCAGCAGCCGAGAGTTGGGACTGATGAAGTCCACAGCGATCCTGATCAACGCATGTCGTGGTCCGGTGGTCGACGAAGCCGCTTTAACGGTTGCCCTTGAGTCCGGAGAGATATTCGGTGCGGGCCTGGACGTCACGGAGCAGGAACCAACCCCCCCGGACAATCCGCTGTTGAGCATGGACAACGTCGTAGTTACGCCGCATCTTGCCAGCCTTTCAGAGGAGTCCGGAATTCGCTCCACAGACTTCGCCATGGCCAACGTATCCCGCCTGGCCCGGGGTGAAGATCTAGAGTCGTTAGTCCACCCTGTATAAACGTGGCTCCTCCTGAATCAAAGAACCTGAGGGCCGTCTGTTTTGACATGGACGGCGTGATAGTCGATTCCGAACCCGTGCACTACGAAGCGGATCGCCGTGCTATGGCCGCGCATGGCGTGGAGTTCACCTACGAGAACAAGAAGGTGAACTACATAGGGCGGACGGTTCGGGACACGATGTATGAGCTGTCAGAGATGCACGGGATCTCGGACCCTGAGGCCGTACTGCAACAGCGGCAAGACCTTTTCATAGAGTTGATCGCAACGGACCTGATGTTGCGTGACGGTCTGCGCGAACTACTGTCCGAACTTTCTGACCGTGGCGTTCCCTGCGCACTGGTGACATCCGGAAACCGCTGGTACATCGACAACGTCTTCGAGCGTTTCGGACTGTCGTCCTTCTTCAAAGGGATGATTACGGTTGAGGATGTGAAGGCTCACAAGCCTCTACCGGATCCCTATCTGGCCGGAGCAAAACTTTTGGGCGTGCCCACGGAGCTGTGCCTCGCCGTGGAGGATTCGACCGCGGGTGTGGCATCTGCCAAGGCGGCCGGGATGTACTGTGTTGCTGCCCCGAGCGAGATGACGCTTGATGCCGATTTATCCGCAGCCGACACGCGTGTGGAGTCTTTCTACGAACTTGATTCAACGCGGTTGGACGCATTATTCAGGGCGAAATGACAACTTACGACGTCGCAATAATCGGACTTGGTGCGATGGGCTCATCCGCTGCGTACTACCTGGCAAAGCGCGGTGCGCGTGTGATCGGGTTCGACCGGTTTACGCCACCTCACACCCTGGGCTCGTCCCATGGTGATACGCGCATCATCAGGGAGGCGTATCACGAGTCACCGGTGTATGTGCCGATCGTCCAGCGCTCTTACGAACTGTGGGCTGAACTGGAGGAGGAGTCCGGCCGGAGCCTTCTGCAGCAGACGGGCGGGGTGATGTTTGGCTCGCCCGAGGGTGAGACGGTTGCCGGGGCAAGGCGCTCAGCTGAGCTGCACGGACTTGCGCACGAGGTTCTGGACGCTGACGAAGTCCGAAGTCGATGGTCGCAGTTCAATCCCCCGGATCACTTCGCCGCCGTTTATGAAGATCGCTCAGGGATTCTGTTCCCGGAGAAATGCATCTCGGCATATTTGGAAGGCGCTTCCAATCACGGTGCCGAACTTCGATACGGAACACAGGTCAACGGATGGACGGGAGATGGCGATGGCGTGACGCTGCAAACGAGCGGGGGCGAGATAAGCGCCGGGCAACTGTTGATCACCGCCGGCGCATGGCTTCCCGGACTTGTGCCGGAGTTGTCACTGCCGCTTGAGATCGAGCGCCAAGTGTTGTTCTGGTTCGAGCCAGCTTCCAACCGAGCCGCATTCCGGCCACCCGATTGCCCCATCTACATATGGGAGTACGAGCCGGGGCACGCGTTTTACGGATTCCCTGATCTGGGAGACGGCGTCAAAATTGCCCGACATCATGATGGTCATATCGTCGATCCAGACTCACTGGACAGGGATTTAGTTTCGCCGGAAGACGAGGTAATGCTACGGGCTCAGTTGTCTCGACTCATGCCGGATGCGCCGGGCCGAGTCACAAGATCCGAGGTGTGCATGTATACGAACACTCCGGACCACCACTACCTGATCGGATTCCACCCAGACAACGCATCGGTCCTGATCGGCAGCCCCTGTTCAGGCCACGGCTTCAAGATGGCGTCTGCCCTTGGAGAGTCGTTCGCTGAACTGCTCCTAGACGGCGAGTCGAAGCACGACCTGTCGCCGTTCGGGCTGGATCGACTGCTGGGGTAGTTACCCTCAGGGTGTTGTTGGCAGACGACCTTTCGCCATACAGGAGTTGCTGGCCCTATCGAGATTGGTTCTTGGGATAGCCCGCCGGTGTAAGTCCTTAAATACCGGCGCGTGATTTGCCAAGTACGTCCGGGTTGATCACGACTTCCGGCATCTGACCGTTCAGGACTCGAACAACCTCACGGGCCGTCCGCTCCT
>CAUZRH010000120.1:0-5484 GCA_963582115.1 Dehalococcoidia bacterium | reverse complement strand
GGAACGCGCAGAGCAGGTGGCGGAAGTAGTCGGGTAGATTCCCGGGGTTCTTATCCTGAGACATCCGGCCAGCGAAGTTTCAGCCTGAGCCGTCTTCCTGTCATCCTGAACTCGATTCAGGATCTCCCGACCTGCACTCCGCCGCGTTCGCAGACACGACTTCTCCCTCATCCTGCACCTTCTCCCGCTGGGAGAAAGAACCGTCGACGCCGACGAGTGAAACCCAGCCTGAGGCTCTCGAAGGGTCCAGACGTGGCCCAACGCCACTCCCACAACCCAAAACAAGTAAAGGACCACAATGCCCGGCTTCCCCGATGCGCCATTCCCGACCAAGCCCTTCTACTCATGCGACGCAAACGGCCTGGAAGTGATCGACCAGGTAGACATGTCGAAACTACTCCGTGGCGGAGAAGTAGATACGTGGATGCGCCTCGAGACCGGCCCCGGCAACGTCATCGACGGGGCACCGGTCAAGATCGAGAACCAGCAGGGCTCTCGTGTCAGCGTGCAGTGCGAGACCGGGATCATCGAAATCGACTTCGAAGAAGAGACGATGAGTAAGACGGACGAGTCCGGTCGTGCATACGTCTACATGGGACCGCTAGACGAAGCAAACGCCGGAAACGGCTGGATGCCGCTGCGGTAGGTCTTGAGCCTATTTACCCCAGAACTCGATTGCATGGCCGTCCGGGTCTGACACGTAAAGGTGCATTGAGCGATCGCCGTGTGGCATCGGGCCGGAGATCGGGAGTCCGGCCGCTGTGAGGCGATCTGCTAGCGGTTGGACTTCGTCCTGGGCTATCGCCATCACGAGGTGGGCCTGCCCGATGTTGTTGCCGAAGTAATCGCCGGGTGAGTTCAGGAAATCGCTGGTCCAGATGCCGGGCTCCCATAGTCCAAGAAAGTGGTCCGGCCCGACTTGGATGATCTGGCCGACGGGCGGAGGCGTGTATCCATCGAACTGCACCGCCGTGTAGCCGAGCAGATCGACGTAGAACTTCCTGGAGACCTCAACGTTCTTCACGACGATGGCGACTTCGGCGAATCCCAGTGAGCGTATGTTTCGGTTCCTTTGTGATTGGTCATGTTTGGCGTGCAGGTAGGGCAGGGGGCTAAATTTGCGGCGACGGAGTCCCGTCTGGGTTCAATATATGGGCCTCGATGAGTGCCTCCCGGACCTCCGAGACCTGGGCTTCCGACAAAGGCAGGTTCGGGAGACGTGGGACCGTGCCTTCGTATCCCAACAGGTTTAAACCCGCCTTTTGCACGCCCACACCCCACGCCATGCCCAGGTAATCCATGTGGTTGATCCGGTTTTGCAACTCCCGGGCCTCGGCGTACCGACCGTCGAGACAGGCCTTGATTATGTCTCGAGCGATGTGCGGTCCCCAGTTGCCGAACAACAGGCATGCGCCCACGGCCCCGATTATGCCGCCGGGCATAAGAAGAGTCCCGTTGCAGGTCCAGAACTTGACTGAGTCATCTACGAACGGGGCTATCCGGCACTCGTAACGGTAGTTCAGGGACATGATGTATGCGAATACGTTGTCGAACGCCGTGATGTCCGAGATCTCGTCAGAGGTCACGTCGATACCCATGGCCGTCTTTGGCTGATGGATCACGATCACCGGGACCGGGCTATCGCGAGTCACCTGCTCGAAGTAATCCTGAATCGGCGCCTGCTGACTGCCGTCGCCGATTCTTGGAGGAATGCGCACCCGCACCATGTCTGCACCGGATTCGGCGTAAAGGTTGGCCAGTCGGACGGCTTCTGTGGGCGACAGCGTGTCGATTCCTGCGATAACAAATCGACGGCCGGCATGGGCATCGACCACGGTATTGATGGCTGAGACTTTTTCCGGCTCGCCCATGTGAAACTCTTCGCCGCCATAACTGCCGACAACAAAACCCGAGAGCGCCGTGCCGCAGAACTTGTCCACGTTGCGTGACAGAGCATCAAGATCAAGCGATTCATCGTCCCGAAATGGCATGTTCGTCGGAGCAACGATGATCGGGTCGGACGTCGTCGGAATGGGCATCGATGTCCCTTCAGGTGGCACTAGGACGGGTCGGTAATGAGCCGGGAGTGTACGCCAGCGTCGGGTCGTTGATTGGTGAGAGAGAGAAGAAGTGTCTGGCAGTAGGCGTCTGGCTTGGATATGAATTGCGTCGCACTATAGTAGTTATGTCAATTATATAGTGCTTCTTCCGATGGTTATGTAAATTAGGACACGTTCAAAGGTGTCTTTAACGGACCTCCCTGCCGTTCCGTGTCGTATCGTCCTTTGTGAGCGATCCATCAAAGAGAGTGCGTTGTGCGGTATATCCCGCTTCGCGTGCGTACAAAGGCGTGCTACGCTCGAATGAATCGTCGGCGGCCATGTGTTCGTCGGCCTTTTTATTTCGGCCCGCCTGCAAACCGTCTTGTGTTCATGGCACGTGCATCCGTATGGCACGTCTAATCGGCGGACCCAAGAGGTAAAATCGAACGTCATGTTGAAAAATATCAAACGCTGGAGTCCGATAATCCTCGGCGGGTTCATGGCGCTCGCCGTGGCGTGCAGCAGCGGCGGAGATGCCGAATCCGCAACGCCGGTTGTTGACCATGAGTTACCCGGTGGCGACCGGCTGATTGCCGACGCAACCCCGTTGCCGTTGCTTGATACCCCGGGGGGCATACCTGAGGGGCTTGAGCCGGTCTGGGAGACTTTTGCGGTGATTGCGCGTGAATATGTGGAACGAGAGAACGTCGATCCTGAGGCACTGGCCCGCGGTGCGATTCGCGGAATGCTGGATGCGCTGGATGACCCGTACACCTCATATGTAACGCCAACAGGGTTAGAGCGACAGCTTGAGTCGTTCCAGGGCGATTTTGAGGGCATCGGCGCACAGATAGACAACACTCCTGACGGCCAGCGCATCATAGTGGTCGCACCGATACCGGACACGCCGGCCGAGCGGGCAGGCATCAAGTCCGGTGACATCATCCTGGCCGTAGACGGCGACGACACTGAGGGCTGGAGCGTGATCGACGCCGTGAACAGGATTCGCGGAGAAGGCGGCACGCCTGTAGACCTGACAATACAGAGGCTCGGCGAGCTTGACCCGATGGTTGTGACGATCGTCAGAGGCACGATCCCGACGGCGAGCGTGTTCCGACGTGATCTCCATGACGGCGACGATAACCCTGAGGACCCGCCTTACTCGGTCGTCCGGATCACGCAGTTCACGGAACGGACGCCGGAAGAGATTCGGGACATCATTAAGGACGTCAAAGAGGCCGAGTCGAAGGGAATCATCCTGGATGTTAGGTCCAACCCCGGCGGCTTGTTGCAATCGACCGTAGATGTCGCCGGAGAGTTCCTGGATGGCGGCATGGTTACTTATGAGATCAACGGTCGCGGCGTTCGTCGTGATTGGCCGGCCGAATCCGGAGGATCTGCATTGGACATACCGGTGGTGGTACTTGTGAACCAGTTCAGTGCGAGCGGCAGCGAAGTGCTGGCTGCCGCGCTGAAGGATCGTGGTCGTGCGGCCATCATCGGAACCCAAACCTTCGGCAAAGGCTCGGTCAATATTCTGCGAGATCTTAAGGAAGACGACGGCGGGCTCTACCTGACCATAGGACGCTGGTACACGCCAAACGGCGGATTGATTGAAGGCGAGGGTGTGATCCCGGACGTGACGGTTGAGTTGCCGTTTGACTCAGAGGTAGACTTGCAGCTTGATGCGGCAATCGAGCAGCTCAACTTCCAGTTGTCCATCGTTCAGGTGAACTAGGTATGGCAAAACGCTCTGGGGGCCGTGAACGCCCGGCGGTGACGGATGTTGGTCCGCGATACAAGACGATCGCACTGAACCGTCGCGCTCGGTTTAACTACACGCTGTCCGAGACGTTTGAGGCTGGAGTTGTCCTTGGAGGTACCGAAATAAAGTCAGTACGAGAGGGCCGGGTAAACATTGCCGAGGCGTACGCACGAATACGTGGCGGTGAACTGTGGTTGATGAACGCGCATATCGCTGAGTTCAAAGGCGCCAGCCACTACTCTGAGCACGACATGCTGAGGTCCAGGAAGCTGCTCATTCACAAGAAGGAGCTGCACCGACTGGAGATAGAGCTAGGCCGTGAGCGCTCCACGCTGGTTCCGCTGCGTCTTTACCTGAAAGACCACCTCGCAAAGGTAGAGATCGCCGTCGCCAAGGGCCGTCGTCAGTACGATCGTCGGCACGCGATTAAGGACCGGGAGACGAAGCGGGACATGCAGCGTGCTATGAGGCAACGAGTCCACTAAAGCGCTTCGCCCTTCCTTGTTTTGGTCTAGAACCTGGCCTGTCTTTGGCGCAAACGCTCCTAAACGCCCGATTTAACGCTCAGATATCACTTTGGACCGTTCGTTCGCGGTACGCTTAAGGAGTATCTGGGGACGCGTGGTTTCGACAGTGAGGCATCCGCCAGACTGCAAGCCGAGGGTGCCAACTTCCTCGATAATCCGCTGGCACAAAATTAACCGGCGAGAAACAACTCGCTATGGCTGCCTAAACTCAGCCACGTGGCCCCGGTCCTTCCCCTGAGGGGATCGATGGCCGCGTCGCTTACTCGGGGTGCTGTCCGCCTGACGCCGATTGGTGCGGACCTAAGATCATCGGCTGGTCGCTGAGGTAGCCTGACGGAGAGCGAACTCGGCGGCGAGATCATAAATCGCCGACTAAGCTTGTAGACGTTGAAGCGAAACCCTGGCTGGACGGGGAGTTCGACTCTCCCCCGTCTCCACCAGACCAACATTGACGAGCCGGTCAGCTTCGTCCGCCGTAAGGAGGACGCAGGCTGATCGGCTCGTCCGCGTGATGGAAGTTTCGAGAAGCCTGGCGAACGCCGGCTGGGGTTCGATCGCGTGGATACGTTTGTTGTCCAGGTCGATGAACGCCCGGGAAATCAAAGGGGCGGCCAGGCGCTGGCGTTCCGCATCCGTAACCAATAGCGGAAATCGAGTGGCCAAACGGGAAACACGGACCCAATCGAGCCGGGCTTCCGCTCAGCGTAAATCGGGGGATCCAGAGGCCGAAACCGATTCAAGCCATGAATCGGTGAAAGTACCGGGGGGCGGGAGCGTCTCTAAATCAAACGGGACCGACCTCCGATCACAGGGGTGTTTACATTCAGTCGTTGGAATCGTGATCGTTATGTTGGCAGGAGCTGTTCTGTCGGTGGCCCTGGCGTAACTTTAATGTCCCCAATAGCAATCTGCTTTTAGTGCTAGCTGTAATCACAGCGGCTACGCGGGATGCCGATACTTGGTCCTAGTGCGCTGTCGTAATCGCCAATGTGTATCATCCGGCCATGCAGAGCGAACGTTTGAAGCAGAAGGTAGATGCTCTCCTAATTGAAGTTGAAGAATAGTTTTCTTGGAGGTTGCCATGGCCGTACTTGTGGAAGCGATATCGGTGATCGTCCGTGTTGCAACGATAGATTCCCATTTCAAACGT
>CAUZRH010000119.1:0-5545 GCA_963582115.1 Dehalococcoidia bacterium | reverse complement strand
CGAGATCGGCTAGGTGAACTGATCCGGTCGTCGGGTTACTTCAACCAGAAAGCCCGCAAGCTGCACGAGTTCGCAGCGCTGGTGCATAACGACTTCCACGGCGAGTTAGATGGGTTGCTCATCCTGCCGATGGTCGAGCTTAGAACCAGGCTGCTTGGGATCTGGGGAATTGGCGAAGAGACCGCCGACGATATAATCCTGTACGCAGCGGGCAAACCGTCATATGTGATCGACACATACACCCGTCGGATAGTCGATCGGCTTGGCTGGCATGTGGGCGGCAATCGTTACGTCGACTACCAGTCGCTATTTACCGAACGCCTGCCTGACGAAGCTCCCTTATTCAACGAGTTCCACGCCCTTCTGGACGAACACGCGGCGGGCGTGTGCAGGCCAACGCCAAAATGTGAAGAGTGCTGTTTGCGAGAAATATGCGCGACTGGGCAGACGTAGGGCCCATCTTGCGGCGGTATAAGTCACTACCTGACAGCTATCGGAGCAGCCTCCAGCAGCTTGATACTGCTCGTCTTGAACACAAGGTATACGTCCTGCCCGCGCTCCAGTCCCAGTTCGTTCACAGCGCCATGCGTTAGAGCGACCAACACCGGGACGCCGATGTCGACGCTTGCGTACACGCCATCCCCCACCGGCTCCAGCTCGGTAATCGACCCTGCGACGACGTTCCGTGCGCTCAGGCCTGATGGCTCGGAGATGGCGAGGATGATTTCGTCCGCGCCCAGCGCCATGATCACGGGCTCTCCCGCCGGTCGCCCCGCCGACGGGGTCACTATCTCGGCACTTCCAACCCTCACCTTCCCGGACGCCTCTGGACCGCCGGGATCGGACACAATCCCGTCTAGCAGGTTTTCGACCGGATCGTCCTGGAACATGCCCCCAAGTGCGGGGTCCAGCAACACCCGTGCGGGCAGCCCAGACGCCATGACCTTGCCCCCTGAAAGGACAAGTGCGTCGTCGGCCAGAGCCAGCACTTCTGATATCGAATGCGACACGTAAACCATCGGTATACCAAGGTCTTCGTGTACCCGTCGCAGGTAGCTAAGCACGACACCGCGCAACCGAGCGTCCAACGACGCCATAGGCTCGTCAAGCAACAGCAACCCCGGCGACATAGCGAGAGCTCGGGCGATGGCAACGCGCTGGCGCTCTCCACCGGAAAGCGAACCCGGCGAGCGATCCATCAGCGGTCCCAGGCCCAGTAATTCAACGACGTAATCGACGTCTACCCGTCGCTCGCTCTCCGGCGTCCGTCGCCACCCGTACATCACATTCCTGGCCACGCTCATGTGCGGAAACAATGCGCCGTCTTGAAACACCAGGCCAATGCTGCGTTTATCCGGCGGTACAAACGTCCTTGAACTGGCCCTGTACAGGTCACGCCCTGCCAGCACGATCTCTCCATCCTCGGGCCGGAGCAGGCCCGCCAGACAGTTCAGAAGAGTCGTTTTACCGCTGCCCGACGGCCCGAACAGCGCCGTGATACCAGAGCCGAAGCCCCCCGCAACTTCCAGCGAGAAGTCTCCTTGCGTTCGTTTGAAAGAAAACGTCAACACGCCTGACATTTCAGATGTCCCAGATATCTCGGGTATCTCAAGTGTGTCGGGGCCGGTATTCACGATGTTCGCAGGGTTAGTCATCGGTTACGCCCCGAACCCGGCTCGATGGCGTCGACCAGACAGGCCGCCACGACGAAGCAGCATGTCGTGGACCACCAGCGTAGCAATTGCCAGCGCTATCGACACCGCCACAAGACGGAGCGCCGCCGAGTCATCCCCGGCTTGAATACGGGTGAAGATCCCAAGCGGCAGTGTCTGCGTCCGGCCGGGGATGTTTCCCGCCACAACAATGGTCGCTCCGAACTCGGACAACGCCCGCACGAAACCAATCAAAGAGCCTGCCAGCAGCCCCCGGTAGGCCAACGGTATGGTCACCGAAACAAGCACCCTCCACGGGCCAGCGCCCAGGCTTCTAGCCGCAAGTTCAAGGCGCGGGTCTACTCCCTCAAGGGCGACCACAAACGTACGGACGATGAGAGGAAGGGCGACGATCGCTGATGCCAGCGACGCTGCAAAGGTCGTGAACGCCAGTCCATCAAATGGCCCACGACTCCCCAGCAATATGAGGAGGCCATAGCCGATGACTACCGGAGGCAACGCCAGCGGCAACGACACAACGGCCTCGATCAGGAAGCGACCGCGGACCTGTTTCCTGACGAGTATCCATGCGAGCCCGAAGCCGATAGGCAACGCAAACATCATCGCCAGGGCTGCAACCCGAAGCGAGAGAAAGACGATTGTTAGGTCAGACGACATCGGGCGTAATTCTATCTCCCACCCATCCGGGCAGCCCTAAAGCTCCGTGCGGCTGACGATCTTGTCTTCGTCCAGCGCGTAGCCGAAGCCGGGTCCCGCGGGCAGCGGGTAGAAGCCATTGATCGGCTGATAGAAGTCGGTGAAGAAGTGCTGCGTGTTCGGGTTGATCCGCACGCCCCACTCTGCGATGGGTGCGTTCCGTTCGTGATGTGCGAACAAGATGTGCAGCGCATTTCGGCCCGATTCGTTGCCGTGCGGCACGACCGCCACGCCGTAAGTAGATGCGACCGCAAATATCTTCTGCATCTCTGTAACGCCGCCCGCCCATATTGCATCGGGCTGGATGATGGTCGGAGACCCGTTTTCGATAATCTGCCGTGTCTGCCAGCGGTTGTAAAAGTGCTCGCCAAATGCCACAGGAATACTCGTCGCTTCCGCCAACCTGCGATGGGCATCTACCTCATCGAACGCAAACGGCTCTTCGATCCACGTGATGTTGAACTCTTCCAACCCTCGCGCCATCTGAGTGGCCCACAGGATCGAGTTGACGCGTGGATTGGAGAGAAGCCAGTCGCACATGATCTCAACGTCTGGGCCCACGGCTTCCCGGACCGCCTTGATCAACGCCAAGTTGCCCTTGATGCCCTCACGACCATAAGAGCCGTTGTAGGGCAGATACCACTTCATCGCCGTAAAGCCCTTTTCGGCCCATTCAGCTGAGGCCTCGGCTGCAGCGGCGGGTTCGGTCGAGAAGCCCAACATCCCGGCGTAGGCACGAATGCGCTCCCGTACCGGTCCTCCAAGCAGCTCATACACGGGCGCGTTGCGGATCTTTCCCACAAGGTCCCAGAGCGCCAGGTCCAGGACGGCGATTATCGGAAGTCGCTGGCGCAACCGCACGTCAGCGTAGAGCTTCTCCCAGATCGCGTTTGTGTGCAGCGGGTTCTCGCCGATGATCAGTTGCCCAGCCTCCTGTACCTCTCGCTCGTCGCCGTGCGAAACGTACTGCAAGCCTTTCAGATCTTCATCCGTCTCGATCTCCACAAAGGTCTCGGCATGTGGTCGCGCAGGACGTGGTTCCGCGCCAGCGCGCATGCTGGCAAAGACGGCCAAGCCTTCCTGCATACGGCCTCCAAGCTGGTAAACGCGTACGGCGGTGATTTTCATGGAGATACCCCGTGCTATGCACGTCTTGCCCCGAGAGATTGATGGAGAAGTTGATGTCGACGGAGCGCAAGTTTACGGCAGACCGAGACCTGTGAACCGGTACATCACTCGGCGGCTGGTACAAATCCGTGACGCATGAACAGTGCGTGGCCTCTCTCAGAGGAGAGGTAGCTCAAAAACGCCTGTGCCTGGTCGCTATTACCAGCGCCGTCCACAACTGCGACCGGGTAGACGATCGGATCGTGAAACGTTTCTGGAATCTCCAACACAACGTCAACCCCGGATACCGCCACCACATCCGTCGCGTAGGCCAGCCCAAAAACGACGCTTCCTGTGTCGACCGCACCCACGGCAGCGCGCACATCTAGCGTCGGGATGATCCGCGACTCCAGGCTGTTCCACAGCCCAACCGTCTCCAACGCTTGTTTCGCGTACAGTCCGGCCGGGGCGAACGCCGGGTCAGCGACTGCGATTCGGCCTTCCAAAGTCGCCATCTCGCCGAGATCGGCAAGCTGTTTCGAATCGGTGTTTCCGATAACGACCAGCCGATTTTGCAGAAGATTCATACGACTCCCGGCCAGCACATTGCCAGAAGTCGCCAATCTATCCATCGGAGCGCGCCCCGCAAAGATCACAGCGTCAGACGGCGCGCCCAGCTCTATTTGCCTGACTAGCGCATTAGACCCGCCAAAGCTGTAGATCACCTTTACACCGGAGTCCCGCTCAAATTCGGTGCCGACATCGACCAGGGCATTGGTCATCGATGCAGCGGCTAGTACGAGGATAGAGTCGTTTTCCCCGCCACCACCGCATGCAATTGACGCCACAGCCATAACGGCCGCTGTCGCGACCGCCAATCGCCGTCCAAACCGTCTAAACAAGGTTCGCCATACCGGCAATTTGGTTCCTGTCTTTGTCCACGTGTTCAGGCAATGCCTTCATATGTGGTTCTCATTCACCGCCAGAGATCGGTGCTTCTGCGTGCATTTACGATGCAGCGTGGTAGAATCGGCGACACTAATTTCGCGGCGTATCGCCGATCGCTTGGCCGCTAGTGGCATGATCGTCTGTCACTCGATCACGTGAACCGTATCCCACTCAGGAGAAACCCTTGGCACAGAAAGCTCAGGCGCAGTCAGCCCAAGGTTATTCGTTTTCCAAGTTTGCCGGTCTGGACTTCTATGCAGAAGTTAACGCCGCCACCCTAGACCTCGCAGAGATAGGCAAGCAACATCACATAGTTGATCTTAGCTGCGGAAACGGCGGAATATCCAAGCAAATTCTGGAGAGGCTTGAAGATGCAAAGCACTCCGTTATCTACGCCATAGACCACTCTGCTTCCGCCCTGAGAGACGCTAAAGAAAACATTGGCGAGCGCAAAGAGGCAGTTGTTAAATACGTTCAGGGTGAGGTCCAGAATCTCTCTGAGCTACTTGGCGAAAAGGTGGACTCGGTTGTCTACTTCAACGCCATCCACTACGTCCCCGACAAGCCAGCCCTCCTGGAAATGATCAGGGAAGCTATCAAGCCCGGCGGGACATTTGTATTCAACAGTTCGTTCTTCAAGGGCGCTCACCCGCCGGAGACCGACCGGTTCGCCCGCAAGTGGATGATGAAGTCACTCCGCATGTTGAAACGCGAACACGGACTCCGCCCCATCAAGTCAGACAAGACGGAAGCGCGACAACAACTCACGCCTGACGAGTACTACGACCTTCTTCGCCAAGGTGGCTTTGAGATCAACGCCGAGGAGATCCATCGAATAGATGTTCCGATCGACGGCTGGTATGACATCAGCGGCTTTCAGGACTTTATCGAGGGCATCATGCCAGGAGTCCCGCTGGAGATCGCCCGGGAGTGCCTGCAGAAAGCCTGCAAGGAGACCTGGGAAGAGATGGAATTGGAAACCGTTCCACGCAACTGGATGATGGTGGTCGCTTCCCGGACTTAGGTTCGGACTCTTAGAAACTGCAAATGCAAATGCCCCGGTCGATGACCGGGGCATTTTTGTGTCTGAACTCGCCCGCCCCCTACCTGTCCAGGTACTC
>CAUZRH010000118.1:0-5546 GCA_963582115.1 Dehalococcoidia bacterium | reverse complement strand
TAGAAATGGTCGCCTCCGGGTCCGTTGGCTATCCGTTCGGGGACGATCCGTCGGGCTATCGCGTTGTTCGGGTAACCGAATCTGGCCTGAGTCACCACTGGTACGCGATGGACGAAACTCCCGGTTCGATAAACACACGGTGAACGCTCTCGGTCACGTAGTAGCTCGCTTCGCCATCGCAACGTCACTCCTGGCCTCGGCCTACTGGGTGATGTAAGGCCCCAGCGGCCTGCCTGCACATCTACGCAATCCTGGCGCTCGGCGTCACCGCCCTTCTGATCTACCAGGCCGGCAGTCGCGCCTTCACGGCCACACGCAACTAGAAACGGACATCCACATGGACCCCTTCTTCTTCATGCAGCTCGCTGATCCACAGTTCGGCATGTTCGCCCGATGGGGCGGCGTATCCGACGACGTAATCGAGACAGGGTTGTTCAGGGGTTTCAAGATCCGGAAGGCCCCGGCCATCGAGGGTTTCGAGGACGAAACTCGTCTGTTCACCGAGGCGATTGCGGAGGCAAACAGGTTGAAACCTGCCTTCGTGGTCGTGTGCGGAGACATGGTGAACAATCCCACATCAGAGTCCGAGCGCGCCGAGGTGCTGCGTATCGCTGGCCAACTGGACCCCGACATCCCGATCCACTGGGTGCCCGGCAATCACGATGCGGCGGCGGACAACGTCAGCGCGACGCCGGAAAGTCTGGTCACCTACCGGAAGGCGTTCGGGGACGACTACTTCGCATTCCAACACGGCGGCGCGGCGTTCGTGGTGCTGGACAGCATCACGATCGAGAACCCGACGCCCGTACCCGGCGAGTGGGAGGCGCAGCTTGCGTTCGTGGAGAAAGAGCTGGCGGCAGCAACGGCACGAGGCGGCCCGATCATCGCTTTCTCGCACCACCCGGCCTTCTTAAAGACGCCCGACGAGCCGGACGACTACTGGAACTGGCCGCTAGAACGTCGTAAAACCTTGCTCGGGTTACTTCGGAGTGCGGGTGCGAAGGCCGTATTTGCGGGCCACTGGCACCGCAACAACTACTCCTCATACGGCGACATGCAGGTCGTAGCGTCCGGCCCGGTTGGCTACCCGCTGGGTGACGACCCCTCCGGCTACCGCATCGTAAAAATCCACGCAGACCGGGTGGATCACGACTACTACGCGTTTGGAACGGGGCCAAATAAGGTAGAGCTTTAAGGTTTAAATACGCCCCTGCAACCGCGGCCACAACACTCTGTCATTCTGAACTTGATTCAGGATCTCCCGACCATCACTCCGCCACCTCTCTTACTGACAATCTCCGCACTGCGGGCTTGCGCGAGCACGCAACTCGGGCCATCCTGTGCGCTACATTGCAAGCTCCAACCCGATCAACCGAAACGAGGCCTCACAAATGCTGGAACGCTTCTTCGTCCCTGAAGAGGACCGCGTATACGTAGACCAGCAGCAGATGCGTACCGCCGCCGAGGCGATCTTCCGCAAGATGGGGCAGACCAACGACGACGCAGTGCTTTCTGCAGACGTCCTGATGCTTTCCGACCTCCGGGGCTGCGAGAGCCACGGCGTCTCCAACATGCTCGCCAGCTACGTCGAGCAGTACGGCGCGGGCAACATCAACCCGCGTCCAAACGTCCGGGTAATCCGAGAGTCCGACACCACCGCCACGCTCGACTGCGACTCCGGCCTCGGACTCCACGTCGCCCCGAAGGCGATGGAGATGGCAATCGAGAAGGCCGACAAACATGGCATGGGCACCGTAGTCATGAACAACGGTCGGCACCTCGGCATGCTGGCCTACCACGCCATGCTTCCGATCAAGCACGACATGATTGGCGTCTGCATGACCGCCGGTAACCCAATGTCGATGCTCCCGACCTTCGGTGCGGAAAAGCGATTCTCCACGAATCCCTGGGCATGGGCGGCTCCCGCCAACAAACAGCCCCCGTTCGTCATGGACTTCGCAACCACGCAGGTAGCCGGCAACAAGCTGCGCCTGGCGGCAAGGGTCGGCGCGCCGATGGCCCCAGGCTGGATCGCAAAGCCGGACGGCACGCCCATCATGGAAGAAACGCCACTTCCCGAAAATCGGGACGACTATCACATGCTTCCTTTTGGAGGTACCCGTGACCAGGGATCGCACAAGGGCTATGGCTTCGCCGCCGTTTGCGAAATCCTGTGCGACGTCCTCTCAGGGCAGGGCGCGGGCTTCCTGATGCCGCAGGCTCCTCCCGGAGTGATGGGCCACTTCGTACAGGTCTACAAAGTCGATGCCTTCACCGACGTCGAACGTTTCAAGTCAGACATGGACGATTTCCTGGAAGGTCTCGCAAACACAAAACCAGCGCCGGGCCACGATCGAGTCGTCTACCCGGGCCTGCCAGAAGCCGAAGAGACCGAAATCCGGATGCGAGACGGAATCCCCTACCACCGATCAGTAATCGACTGGTTCCACTCCATCTCAAACGAGCTAGAACTGGGCCTCGAGCTGCCAACGGTGTAGTTGACGTTCCCGGGGCGACCCCCCGAGCGACTAACCGTTTCCTGAGGCTCTCGAAGGATGCGGCCAGCAATAACGCCGTTTCCGCGCCCTAAACCCCCAGCGCCTTCTCCGTGTCGCTTATCGCGCCGTCTACTGCGGCCGCTAGCTCGTCCACTTCGCCAGCAGTGATCGTGAACGGCGGTGCTAGCGGGATTATGTAGCTGCCGACCCGAATCCAGACGCCTCGGTCCATCAGGCCCTGCGTGATCTTGGCGCCGATCTCTGCCGATGCCGGCCAGTGTTCCTTGGTCTCACGATCCTTAACCAGCTCAATCCCCTGCAGCAGGCCGATACCTCGGACATCGCCCACTATCGGGTGCTTGTCCTTGATCTCCTGAAGTCGGTCCCACAGCCGATCACCCTGGATACGGCAATTCTCGACCAGGCCCTCACGTTCGATAATCTCGATATTCGCCAGTCCAGCCGCACAACCTGCCGGGTGGCCCGTGTACGTGAACATGTGCTTGAACGTGGCATCGGGACCGCCCGTGAAAGCGTCAGACACTCGTTTCGATGCAATCGCTCCGCCCATCGGAAAGTAGCCACCGGTCAGGCCCTTGGCGATTGTCATGATGTCCGGTGTCACGCCCACCGTGTCGGCCCCGAACCACTTACCGGTTCGGCCAAATCCGGTGATCACCTCGTCAAAGATCATCAGCACGCCGTACTTATCGCAGATCTCTCGGACCCGCTGGAAGTAACCCGGACCCGGCACTACGCCACCAAGCGGCTGCGACACCGTTTCCAGAATGAAAGCCGATATCGACTCCGGGCTGTGGAAGAGGATCGCCTGTTCAAGGTCGTTGGCGCACAGTTCGGCGCACTCCTCAGGCGTCTCACCGCCAAACGGGCAGCGGTACGGGTTCGGGTCGGCGATGTGCACCACGTGCGCCGGCACCGGTTGGTACTCCTCACGCGGCAGGAAGGGGTGCGAGCCGAGCCACATCGTGCCCCACGTTGCGCCGTGGTACGAGCCCTTGCGGCTGATTACTTTGTATCGACCCCGCTCGCCCATCCGGTTGTGATAGCCCTGCGCTAGCTTTAGAGCTGACTCGTTAGATTCCGATCCCCCGCTTGTGAAGAAGGTCTTCGTGAGGTCGCCCGGCGTCACCTCGGCCAGCTTGGCGGCTAGCCGCACCGTGCTCGGCGTGGTCCCGGCGTACACGTGCATCGACACGTCTTTGAGCTGCTTGTAGATGGCCTCTGCAACCTCGTCACGACCGTGGCCCGTGTTGCGGAAATACATCCCGCCGATGCCGTCGATGTAGCGATTGCCCTCGATGTCGTCCACGTAGATGCCGTCGCTGCCGGTCAGCATCAGCGGGCCACCCTCTTCGGCAAGTTGGGTCGCATTGCGCGTCCCAACGAACAGGTGGTCGACGGCGGCCATGTGGAGGCCGTTGGCGTCATCGGGAGACGGGACGTTTACCTGGGGCGAGGTTGCCACGTTTGTGTCCTTCAGTTTGTTGGGCGGATGGTCAGGAAAAATCGGGCCGAAGTTCTAACGTGGCGACAGTGTACATATGAGAGAGGGACAACCGGAGCAACGACAGCGCCTTGAGCGAACGTCAGTATCCTGAGGTTCTCGAAGGGACGGATAGTGCAGCGACACTCTCGACTGGCTGGTCGTTGTCATCCTGAACTCGATTCAGGATCCGATCATCCCTCCCCAACGAAACGACTCAGCGGTAATGACCCTACTACTCGCCGGTCGATCACCGACGACCGAGTACGACGTAGAAATGGATCCTGAATCGAGTTCAGGATGACAGGGTAAAGGGTAGGTTCAGGATGACAAATCGGAGCTCAGTCTCACCCCCACATCGCTTAAAGTGGCCCACGCAACCAATTCTGAGGAGTATCTAATCGTGGCAAATCGACTCGACGGCAAAGTGGCCGTGATCACCGGCGGCAACAGCGGCATCGGCGAGGGCACTGCCCATCTATTCGCTCAGGAAGGCGCAAAAGTCATCATCATGGCCCGTCGTGAAGACCAGGGCCGCACCGTGGAAGCCGCTATAAGAAAAGACGGTGGAGAAGCCACCTTTATCGCCTGCGACGTCGGGGATGAAGCCTCGGTCAACTCGGCGGTAAGCAAAGCCGCAGACACCTACGGCGCAATCCACATTCTGTTCAACAACGCCGGAGGCGGCGGCCCGAGCCACTTCCCGAACGAGCCAAGCGAAGAGTTCAGCCGTGTCATCAACACCAACCTGAACGGAACGCTCTACGTCAGCCAGGCCGTCTGGCCGCACATGGTCAAAGCCGGCGGCGGTGCCGTGGTCAACATGTCGTCGGTAGCCGCCTCACGCGGGACCAGCCCCTACTTCCACGAAAAATTCGGTTCGACATCGTCGTCCTACTGGGCCGCAAAAGCCGGAGTCGATGCGATGACCCGCTACATGGCCGGTATCGGCGGTCCCGACAAGATCAGGGTCAACGGCGTACGTCCGGGCCAGATCATGACACCGGGGGCGACGCGTGGAACCATCACCGACGCGGACGGCGGGCATCACGTATTTGAAGGCATGTTCGAGATGATGCAGATGATCGAGGGGCCCGGATATCCAATAGACGTGGCCAACCTCGTCCTATTCCTCGTATCCGACGAATCCCGATTCGTCACCTCTCAAATCATCAACATCGACGGCGGCACACCCGTCAAAATCTGATTCGCCGGCTGACCGAATAGCAACAGAAATGCAACAGCCCCGCACACCCAAAGAGGAATAAGGAGGTGCGGGGCCGTTAAAAAGAGACCGGAGAGGAATCGTCGGTCACGTTGTCGTTAAACGTAATCGACGGCCGGTCCTTCATATCTGTGCGATGCCTTAGAGGTGCTGGTTCGGGTGACGCACAAACGCGAGCAACATCCTGTATTCGTGCGGCGAAAGCGAGATCTCCTCACCTCGCAGCGTCACAATGTGCCCGTCCGTATCGATGCTGATCTCAGAATCCGAATACCCGGACTCCTTACTCGCCAACCGCGCCCATGGGCGCTCGACGAAA
>CAUZRH010000117.1:0-5632 GCA_963582115.1 Dehalococcoidia bacterium | reverse complement strand
AGAGACCGAGACCTTCTTCTGGAGCGCTTTCACCGACAACTACCTTGAGCTGGTGAAGAAGCGGGCTCGCACAGACGAAGACCCAGAGGGCAGGGCATCGGCTATCGCTACGCTACGGGTTGGCCTGAGTGTGACGATGCGGTTGTTTGCCCCGTTCGTGCCGACTATCACCGATGAGGTCTGGTCATGGACATTCGCTGAGCAGACGGGGAAGCAGTCGATTCATATCGCTGATTGGCCGTCCGCTGCCGAGTTTGAGGGCATTCCAGCCCCAGAAAGTGCAGAATCCTTTGCCGTGGCCTGCGATGCGATTGCTGCCGTACGCAAAGCCAAAACGGATCTCGGCCTGGGAATGGGTCGTCCGCTGTCATCGTTATCGCTTGAGGGCAACGCCGATAATCTGTCAGTGCTGGCCGGGGTGATAGGTGATGTTGGCGATGGTGCGAACGCCTCTGGCGTGAGCGTGGCCGAGGGGGGTGCCGAGGGCGAGCGGTTTGCGGCGACGATCGTTGCCGAAGAACAAGAGGCGAAGTAGAGGGCGGGGTAAATCAGGGAGCTAGTCAAAACAGGACGATAATGTTCGACATTCGAAAATATGCGCTTGTAACCGCAGTGATTGTTGCGGTAGTACTGGTCGCTTGCGCTTCGTAAAGTAAATCAGATTGTGACGAGGCGCGTAACAGTAACGAGGGCGACCAAGAGCGGTACGAGGATTGTCATCAAGAGGTCGGATTCCTCTAGGCAAATCTAACTGCGACCAGCGTCGCCAATAAAGCAGCGACGGCGACCGAAGAAACTGGAATCGCAGCCGAGAGGGTTGAATACGCCGTCACTGTCGCCGCGTTGGATGAGACTTTGGAGGGCACAGGCGATTCCCAGACTCTCAATCTTGCTGGGACGATCACGGGATCGGCACAAAAAGTAACTGCGGAACCGACTAGCGCACCGACAGCCGAGCCATTGCCGTCTACGGTAGCCAATCCCGCGTCACCGGTTGAGCCAGAAACACCTCTTCCAACAGCCGTCCCGACTCCTGTCCCCACAGCCAAGGCTATTCCAGAACCAACGCCGACGCCTACCGAGGTCCCTGTAGACCTTTCAACCATGGCGTGGCTCACAGCTCAACAGGCCGGGGAATTTGCGTTGTTGGAGGTCGAAGGTGAGTTGTTTGAGATCGCAGGACATGCGTCACCTGCCGCGGGCGTTCTGGGGTCTGGCTATAGCGCCGGAGCCGAACTCAGCCCGGGTATCGGTTACGCACGTGACTGGTCGGTAACCATTCAAAACGACACTGAGGCGATCTTCTGCACCATCGGGCTGGGCATATCAAAATGCAATCCCGGTGGCTTTCACTATGGCGATGGCGAGATCGAAACAGTATCGGTCGATAGCCCGGAGGCGATTGCTCACTTCAACAGCGAAAACAACTCCGACTGGAAGCCCTGGCCGTTAACGAAGACATAAGCATCCTGCTGGACCTTCACGTCGATTTAACAGGTGCAGTAAACGACGAACCGGGAACGCCAATAGCCCGTATCTGGAGCGCGTAGATAAGCGTACACAACGCAACGGACGGTCTTCGAACCGGCAGCTTCCACTGGAACCTGGACACTGAGTCAATCACCGGGTCGGCGTTCTAGGGGCGAGCGTTAGGCCTGTAGGTAACGACGTATGACAGTATCAACCCACCTACAGCCTCATGGGAGGGAGGAGGAGGGGCGGGAGTTGTTAAGTCACGCTGCACAGTTTTGCAGCGCCTAAACCATCAAGTCTCCGCCGCTGATGTCCAGCGCCTGCCCTGTGATGTATGCGGCGCGGTCTGATGCGATGAAGGCGACCAGTTCGGCTACCTCTGATGGTTCACCCAGTCGGGATATCGGGAAGCTGCTGATGTAGGCGTTTTTGCGTGCTTCGTCGACTTCGGCCTGCACCATTTCTGTGTCGATCAAGCCCGGGCACACGGCGTTGACTGTGATGCCATAAGACGCCTCTTCCATCGCCAGGTGGCGTGTGAGTCCCAGGACCGCGTGCTTGGAAGCGGTGTAAGCGGCACTGCCCAGCGTGGAAGTCGTTTTGCCCGCTGTGGATGAAAAATTGACTATTCGACCCCATCCGGCCTCTCGCATCGCTGGGAGAACGGCGCGTGAGGGCAGGTAGGTGCCCTTCAGGTTCACGCCGATTACGAAGTCCCACTCTTCCTCCTGCATGTCGAAGACCGCCGTCCTGCGGAGCACGCCCGCGGCGTTGACCAGTATGTGGAGTCCGCCAAGTTCGGACACAGCCTGGGCCACCATCGACGTGACACCCGCCGCGTCAGTCACATTGCCGCCGATTGCAATCGCCTTACCACCCGCGTCACGTATCGCCGTTGCCGTCGATTCAGCAGAGTCGGAGGACAGATCGTTCACCACAACAGATGCCCCGGCCGCGGCCAGTCGTTCGGCCGCAGAGCGCCCCATGCCTCGGCCTCCTCCGGTGACGATCGCCACCTTGCCCGCAAATTCGTCTGGAACTACTTCTGGAAGTCGTGAAGCGTCAAAACTCAAGGACGACGAGCTCAAATCAAACCCAGTTCTGCGCCGACGTCCTGGAAAGCGTTCAGCGCCTCGTCCAGTTCCGATCGATCGTGTGCTGCTGACATCTGGACCCTGATACGGGCCTCGCCTCTTGGGACAACCGGATAACTGAACCCGACAACAAAGATACCGCGTAGGTTCATATCCGCGGCCATCTCGACGGTCTTGATCTCGTCACGGAGCATCACCGGGACGATGGGGTGATCGCCTGGGATCAGCTCGAACCCGAACGCAGTCATGCGCTCTCGGAAATACCGGGTGTTCTCCCAGAGCTTCTCCCGCAATTCGGGATGCTGGTCCACCAACTCAAGCGCCTTCAATGCCCCGATGGCTATCAACGGAGGGAGAGAGTTCGAGAAAAGGTAGGGACGGGAGCGCTGGCGCAGATAAGCGATTATCTCGGCGTGTCCAGTCGTAAACCCGCCGGATGCGCCGCCAAGAGCCTTCCCGAGCGTGCTGGTGATGATGTCCACACGGCCTTCTACGCCGAGTTGTGCGGGCGTACCTCGGCCGTTTGGGCCGACGAACCCGGTGGAGTGCGAATCATCGACCATCACCATAGCGTCGTACTTGTCGGCAAGATCGCAAATCTCTACCAGCCTGGCCAGGTCGCCCTGCATGCTGAACACGCCGTCCGTCGCTATGAGCCTGAACCGTGCATCCGCTGTTTCTTGCAGTTGCAACTCAAGGTCGGCCATGTCGCTGTGCTTGTAGCGCTTCCGGTCCGCACGGCAAAGCCGAATACCGTCGATGATCGAGGCATGGTTGAGTTCGTCGCTGATGATTGCGTCTTCTCGACTAAGCAGCGTTTCAAAAAGACCGGTATTGGCGTCAAAACAGGAGCTGTAGAGGATCGTGTCCTCGGTCCCAAGGAACTGGCTTATCCGGGCCTCCAACTCTTTGTGGATGTCCTGCGTCCCGCAGATGAAACGTACCGATGCCATCCCGTATCCGTGGGTCTGTAGCCCGGACGACACCGCTTCGAGGATCTCAGGGTGGTCGGCGAGCCCTAGATAGTTGTTGGCGCAAAAATTGATGCGCGGCCCTTCGTTAGTCGTAACCCGTGAACCCTGGGGCGTCTCGATCACCTGTTCCTCTTTGAACAGGCCGTTCGCGCGGATATCGTCCAGCTCGGTGTCGAGCCAGGTTTTGATCGCTGAGTAAGCCATTACGTCTCTTCCTAAATCGGCCCCACAGGGGCTTTATTTTGGCTGTTACTCGGACTTGACGATTTCTTCCTCGACTTCAAGCTCGTCCGGCACAAACTCTCGCCAGGGCTGGAACCCGAGAACGAACTCTTTGCCCTCGTCCATAGAGCCCAGGCCTTTTACCGAACGGCCGGGATCGTATCCCTGGGTGACAGCGATGGCCTGAATGCCTTTTCGCATCTCACGGACGCCACCCAGATTCACCTCTTCGCCGGTGTCCAGTAGTAGAGCCAGGTCCAGGCCTTTTGGGTGCTCTTTCCAGTACATTCGCATTAGTTCGATCTCCTGAACTGTGATTGGGGGATTAGGTCTTATTTGAGTAGGGGCAATACCCGGTCAAGCAGGGCGTTACCTACATCCAGCTTATCCATGAGCGGCATCGGTTCTGGTTCTCGGCCCGGATAAACAAAGGTCACGGCGTTGGTGTCGGTGCCAAATCCAGAGTCGGCGGCTGATACATCGTTTGCAACGACCATATCTACGCCCTTCGACAATACTTTCGCACCGGCGTTCTGGATCACATCGTTGGTCTCGGCAGCGAACGCTACTTTAACGAGTCGTTCCACGCTGATTCCGGCGATTATGTCCGGATTCTGGAGTAGATCGATACTCAGCGGGTCGTCGCCAGTCTTCTTGATCTTCTGATCGGCAGGATTAGACGGTCTGTAGTCACTGACCGCGGCGGCCATTACAAGTAAATCGGAATCGACGCATGCCGTTTGAACGGCGTCCCGCATCTCGATAGCCGACGACACGGGGACCATGGTCAGTGCAGTAGGGGCGGGCAGCGAGGAAGGCGCGCTAATTAGCGTGACATCCGCTCCGCGATCACGGGCCGCTTCAGCGATGGCGTATCCCATCTTGCCGGTAGAGCGATTCGTTAGCACTCGAACCGGATCGATAGCCTCTTCGGTCCCGCCCGCCGAGACGACGACACGACGACCGGCGAGGTCGCCGTCACGGCCCAGCAGGGCTCGAATTTCGCCAAGGATTATCGGGACCTCACTCATACGTCCCTTGCCTGTAAGCCCAGAGGCAAGCCGCCCCGATGCGGGACCTATGAAATGCACGCCACGTCTTTTAAGGGCATGAACGTTTGCCTGCGTAGGTGGGCTCCCGTACATATCGGCGTCCATGGCGGGCGCAATCGCTAACTGCTGTGACCCGGCGAGGATTGTCGCCATCAAAACATCGTCCGTCACCCCGTTGGCCAGCTTTGCCAGGACATTGGCCGTCGCCGGGGCGATCAATATAAGGTCCGCTCGACGTGCCAGCGACACGTGATCGATTCCGAGCTCGGAGTTTGATTCGTAGAGACCGGTTGAGACCGGCCTGTGGGTGAGTCCAGCAAAGGTGGCGACGCCGACGAACTCCTGTGCGGAGCGGGTCAGCACCACATCAACCGACGCACCTGCCTGCGTCAACTTACTGGCGAGATCGGCGGCCTTGAAGGCAGCGATGCTACCTGTGACCCCGAGGACAATCGACTTCCCGTTGAGGATGGTGGGCACGCCTATACCCCGCTGTTCAGCTCATGGAGCATGCGAAGCCCGATGAGTGTCAGATCTTCATTCACGTCCTGAAGGATATCGGACTGCGCAGCCACGACCTTCGCCGCACCGCCGGTTCCGATCACCTTGCACGCCGATGGATCGTCCGGGCTAAGCTCTTCGGCGAATCGAGCCACCATGCCTTCCACAAGGCCAACGTATCCGTAAACGAGACCGGAACGCATGGCATCAGTGGTGTTGCGACCGATGGCCTTATCCGGCGCTTGCAGATCGACACGCCTTAACTGTGAAGTGCCCCTGAACAGCGCCTCGGCTGCCAGAGTCATTCCCGGCGCTA
>CAUZRH010000116.1:0-5640 GCA_963582115.1 Dehalococcoidia bacterium | reverse complement strand
AGACCAACACGATCACGTGCCGAGATTTGAAGACGTGATGCGTATCGTCCAGCCACGTGACCCCAAGCCACTTCAAGAGAACGTTCTGGCTCAAGGCGCGCTCGCAAGTTCGGGCAGGTTTGCAGGTGGACTGTTACGCCGCGCTCACGGGTCAGGTAGCCAATGATTGCGTCACCGTAAACAGGAGAGCAGCAACGTGCCAGCCTGATGATGGGCTGAGTGGCCGTGAGATCGGTATCCAGGATCACTACGCCGTGTGAGGTGGCCTCTTCGTCGCCGTCGGGTTGTCTCAGATCAGGATCGCCAACTATATCGACCAGCCCGCGTACGATGTCCGATGGCTGGATTGCGCCACTTCCAAGAGCTTCCGCTAAGTCATCAGGGGACTCGAACTTGAGGGTGGCTGCGATCTCCTCTTCCGAGGTCGATGATCGTAGTTGATCGACCTGCCTACGTAGTAACTCGCGTCCCCGGTGGACGTTCTCTTCACGTTTCTGGCGTTTGAACCATGTGCGAACTTTTTCGCGTGCGCTCGCCGTGACCATGAAGCCAAGGTCCGGGTTTAGCCATTCCATACGTGGCCCACGTACGCTGCGAGACTTGCGGATCTCTACGGTGTCGCCATTCTCCAGGACCTTGTTGAGGGGCACTAGCTGGCCGTTCACCGATGCAGACACGGTATGGTGTCCTAGGTCCGTGTGGACCCGGTAAGCGAAGTCCAGTGGGGTTGATCCGCCGGGCAGCTCTTTAATCTCACCCATGGGCGTGTAGACGTACACCTGGTCACGCAGAATGTCGGTTCGCACCGTGTCCAGGTATTCACTGTCCCCGGCCAGCTCTTTCTGCCAGTCCAGGAGTTGTCGGAGCCACGACATTCGCTGCTCAAAGTTGTCGTCTGCGTTGGAGTCGCTCTCTTCTTTGTATGCCCAGTGGGATGCGACGCCGTTCTCGGCAAGGTCGTGCATTTGCCTCGTGCGGATCTGGACCTCAACCGATGCGTTTTCTTCACACATGACCGATGTGTGGATCGACTGATAGAGATTTTCTTTGGGGCTTGCGATGTAGTCGTCAAAGTTCCCCGGAACAGGGCGCCAGAGTTTGTGGACGATCCACAGCACCCGGTAACACTCTTCCTCGTTGGAGACGAGCACCCTCAGTGCCGTGAGGTCCTGGATGTCGTTGAACTCTCGCCCCTGCTCGGCGTATCGGTGCATCTTTTGATAGATGCTGTAGAGGTGCTTCGGGCGGCCGTGGACCTCTGCGGAGATGTCGTGCTCATCCAGCTCACGCTGGAGGATTTCCATTACCCGTTCGGTGTACTCCTCGCGCTCGGCCCGCTTGCGTTTGATCAGCCTGTATACGGAGCGGTACTGGCGTGGCTGGAGGTATCTGAAAGACTCGTCTTCAAGTCGCCATTTCAGGTCCCACGCACCAAGGCGGTGGGCCAACGGGGCGTAGATCTCAAGGGTCTCTCTTGCAATGGCGATCCGACGTTCCTGTGTATGCGCGTCAAGCGTGCGCATGTTGTGGAGTCGGTCAGCAAGTTTGATCAGCACAACGCGTACGTCGTCGGCCATTGCGACGAGCATCTTGCGCATGCTTGCGGCCTGACGTGCTGTCTGTTCGTCCTGCTGGCTGTCGCCGTTGAGCGCAAGCGCCGGGGCGTTCACGCGGTCTCCACGTGTCAGGGCGTCGATGGAGTTCATCTTGGTGACGCCGTCTACGAGTTTGGCGACCTCTGCCCCGAACAGGTCTTCGATCTGCTCTCGAGTGACCTCGCAATCTTCGATCACGTCGTGGAGCAGCGCTGCGGCTAGCGTTGTGGCATCCATACGACGTTCCGCCAGGAACTCGGCCGTTGCTATCGGGTGCTCTACGTAAGGTTCACCGGACAGGCGTGACTGCCCTGAGTGGGCGTTTGTAGCGAATTCGAGGGCGCTCCGAACAAACTCAGCGCGATCATCGGCGAGGTAGGCGTCGATTTTTGTCAGGAGATTTGTTGCTGGCATGAGCGGCTTCGTGATCGGGTAGTGGGTAGTCGTATCAACGGCATTCATTTAATGCCCGATCAGGATGACCTGATCTTACGATGAACGCGAACTTACTCCAAGTGGGCATGACTACGCGGGTTGGCCGTATTAATGTTGTGGCTATTCTCCCAGCACACGGGCGAGTTCGTCACGTTCGAACGTGGGAAGGGGCTTTTCCGTACCGCCTGAGCGGAGTGTTAGTCCGTGTTCCGGCGGCATTACCTCGCCGATGTCGCTTGCCTGAATGCCGGCAGTGGTCAGGGCGTCGAGCACGCCAGATGCGCTGTCGGGGCCTGCCGTGATTAGTAGCGCGCCGGACGAGATCAGGCCCCAGGGATCCACGCCGAGTGCTGTGCATAGTTCGGCCGCTTCGGGAAGGATCTGAACTGCGTCCTGTTCAATAGCCAGCCCCGTTTGTGATGCGTATGCGACTTCGGCGAGGGCTGTTGCGAGACCTCCTTCTGTCGGGTCGTGCATCGACGTGACGCCGCCTGCTGCGTGGGCTATGCCCGCGTCCGGAACGACGCTTATGCCGGGTTCATACAGGTAGTTCGCTGCACGGTCGATGACGTCGGCCGACACTCCGGAGCTCTCAAGCTGAGGCCGCATTTCACGGGCAAGGAGTGACGTTCCTTCTATGGCGATTCCCTTGGTCAGGATCACGCGGTCGCCGGGGCGTGCGCCGGCCGTCTTAACTTCGTTGCCCCTTGCGACCTCGCCGAGCATCGTCCCGGAGATGATGGGGCGGGGCAAGTCGAGCGTCATCTCCGTGTGGCCGCCGATCATCGTGACGCCGAGTTGATCGCAAGCCTCTGCGATCTGGTCGAATATCGCCTCGACCTGAGCGGGCGTCGTTTCTACTGGCAGCAGGGCCGTTCCAAGGAACCACTTCGGTACCGCCCCGCAGCATGCGATGTCGTTGGCGTTTACCTGGACGGTGTACCAGCCGACGAGGTCGGTTGCGAAGGTGACCGGGTCGCTCTTTGCGACGAGCAGAGTGTCTCCAAAGTCGATAAAAGCGGCGTCTTCTCCGACTCCCGGTCCCACGATCACACGCGGGTCGTCACGTTTTATCTTTGAGAGTAGGCGCGCCAGAAGCTCTCCCGGTAACTTCCCGGCGGGCAGGCCTTTGTTGCTCTGGTTACTTTGGTCGTCCGGGACTGAACTCAAAGCTGGTTCCTTGTTGATATTTGATGGCCCACGGTTTTCAACGTGGTCGAATGAACTACGGGGTCGACAGGATTGTACGGTTCTCTCCGGACCGGCTGCCGGTCAGGGTCGTTCCCGTCCTACAATGCCGTCGAAGCCTTTGTTACGAGAACGGGCGTTACGAGAACAGGCACTATCAGACTGGAATGTTCCCTCATGACCGAGATGACCGGCGCTGAAGCACTTCGACGATCCCTTGAAGCGGAGGGCGTGGACACGGTTTTCGCCCTTCCCGGCGTTCAGATCATGGCGGCGTTCGACGCGTTGCATGACAGTCCGTCCATCCGGCTTGTCAGCACCCGTCATGAGCAGACGACTGCCTACATGGCAGACGGGTATGCACGGGTCGCACGCAAGCCCGGCGTGGCGCTTGTCGTTCCCGGACCCGGTGCGCTTAACGCCTCGGCGGCGGTCGGCACCGCGTACGCCTCTTCATCGCCGGTGTTGCTGATCTCCGGGCAGATCCCCAGTGGATCGCTTGGTAAGGGTGAAGGGCAGCTTCATGAGGTTGAAGAACAGCTCGATATCTTCAAGCCGATCGTCAAGTGGAACACCCGTGTGTCGTCGGTCTCCGAGATTCCGGGGGCGGTCCACGAGGCGTTCAAGCAGATGACGACCGGTCGACCTCGCCCCGTCGAACTCGAGATTCCGCCGGACATCCTCGCCGCTACAGGTGAGGTTGAGATCATTGAAGCGGAGCTGTACCCGGTGGCCCAGCCGTCGGAAGATCTTGTGGCAAAGGCCGCAGAGGCGCTTGCCGGAGCCGAACGGCCTGCGATCGTGATCGGCGGCGGAGTTCTGCGTGCCGAGGCCGGTCCAGAGGTTGGTGCGATCGCTGATCTCCTGGATGCACCCATCGTCGGGACGCAACAGGCGAAGGGAAGCGTTCCTGCGGACCACTCGCAGTACGTGGGCGTGCACTACGCTCAAGTCGGGGTCAGCGGCGAGTTGCTGAGCGACTCAGACGTGATCCTGGTGGCGGGAACCCGCTTTATGGTTCCGGGCTTCAAAGCGAAGGACGGGCAGACGATCATCAAGATCGACGTCGATCAGCGTGAGTTGGACAAGGACCACGGCACTACGATTGCCATCGAGGCTGATGCGAAGGCGGGGATCTCGGCGATCACCGACGCACTTCGGAAGCTTGATGTGGACAACAGCAGGGGTTCCACCGGGGAGCGAGCGGGAGTGTTCCGGAAGAAGCTTCAGACGTTCCTGGGCGACACTGCGCCCGCCCAGATGGCATGGGTTAATGCGGTCCGGGATGCGACAGGGAACGACGCCGTCGTGATTGCCGGTATGACGAACATCGGCTACTGGAGCCACATCGGCTACGACGTGCTTGATGGTGGAGAGTTCATCACATCCGGCTACTTCGGCAATCTTGGTTTCAGCTTCCCGACCGCGCTCGGGGCGAAAGTGGCGGCAGGCGACCGTGCAGTTGTTGCTCTGTGTGGAGATGGCGGCTTCATGTACGCACCGCAGGAATTGGCGACGGCGAAGCAGCACGGCATCAACCTTGTTGCGGTGGTGTTCGACAACGGTGCGTTCGGGGCATCCCGGTGGGACCAGGAGCATCGCTACGGGGACCGTGAGATCGGCACCGAGTTCTTCAACCCGGACTGGGATTTGCTTGCGGCTGCCTTCAGCATTCGTTCCAAGGGTGTGGACACGCCGGACGGATTGAAGGACGCTCTGCGTGAGGCGATTGCCTTGGACGAGCCGTCCTTGATTCACGTCACGCTGCCGATCATGGCCCCGCCCTTCCAACTGGCTTAAATCCCGTCCCGGGGATCACAACGAACTTTTAGGCGGTCGGAGATCGCCTGTTCGGTGCGTCTGCCGTTAAGGGGGTTGTGTTTGAAGGAACCACAGAGTGTGAAGAGAAAATATGTACATACAAACAAAATAATTCGTATGTACATATCAGGTTTGATGTAGCTTTATATCGTGATGCATATGAGGGCTGTGTGAGGATAGTTATATCCGTGATCTTCACAGTTGACTTCGCACGGGCGAAGATTCAAAATCGTATATGCACAAACTAACTGTTGTGCGCACTTGCAAGTCAAATATTGATAACTTAAGGGTTCGGACAACCTTCTGAACTCGCTCCTTCCGGGCTGAACACCCTCACTGCCGTACCCAAATCGTGTTCAAAGCCCGTGACGAAAGGCCCAAACGCGAGGAATGGCAACAGAAATATCGCACCTGTTGGCCCGACGCCCGATTTTGCTGGCGTTGGTCCTTATGGCGGCCCTGATTCTTACGGTCGCCTGTTCATCTGATGGCGACGGCTCTGCCTCCGAAAACTCCGGATCAAGCGACGAGAGTGGAGAACTGGTCATCTACTCCGGTCGGAGCGAGTCACTGATCGACCCACTGATCAAGATGTTCGAAG
>CAUZRH010000115.1:0-5643 GCA_963582115.1 Dehalococcoidia bacterium | reverse complement strand
CGCTTGGTCCCATGATGGCGACCATCTCCCCGCGCTCCACAGTCAGGCTCACACCCTTCAGCGCTTCCACGACTACGCTGCGTGAGCGGTACGTCTTAAATACGTTCTGGGCTTCGATGATAGTGCGGCCGTTTTCCAAGTGTGCCCCCCGTAGAGGCTTATCCGCGCATGTGGCTTTCAAGGCTAACAACCTTTTCCCGTAGGAAACCCGCGTTGACGCTATAGTGCTCATTTAATAATACAGCCCACACTGGCGGTAATTTACCCGCCATAAGATCTATCGACTCGACTGGCGGTTTGATCCGGCCACTTTGATATGCCCCCTGGGAATTACTCCCGAAGTCAACATCTGGATGCATGTCCGGGATTGATTTCTCACACGACGAAAGGCGATAAGTAAGGCGTCGGTATCTGGCGGTAAGCGGCCCGACGCCTGAAACTTTTGATGGCGAGATTGATCCTGATACGGCACGGCGAGACCGATTGGAATGTTCAGGGCCGCGTTCAGGGACACCGCGACCAACCCCTGAACGAGCGCGGCCTGGAACAAGCGGAGTTGATGGGACGCTACGTCCGAGACAACTTTGACGTTGGGTCAACCTGGTCCAGCGACCTGGCACGTTGTGTGAGTACGGCTGAAGGCATCGGCGCGCCCATACAACTGGCTCAGACGATCCGGGAGATTAATTTCGGGGAGTGGGAAGGGCAGCGCTGGGGAGAGATAAGTGAGACCAACCTGGATGGAACCAGTGGGTTTTCTTCGGGCGACCCGCATGTCAGCGCACCAGGAGGCGAATCGATGAGCGACGTCGTGGCCAGATCGCGAGTGTTTGTCCAGGATTCAGGCGTGCTGGATGGCGATGGCGATGTCGCAGTGGTTGCACACGGAGGCTCGCTCAAGTGCCTGATGGTGGTGCTGCTTGGCTTGCCTGAAACCGCAATTGGTCGGTTTCACTTCTCCAACTGCGGCCTCAGCGTGGTCGGTGCCGGTAACGGGCCGGCAACCCTGATGAGATCTAATCAGACAACGCACCTTGACGGCGCTTCTCCGAATACCTAGACGGCGACGTCGTTCCCTGAACCGTCGCCGATCAGGTATTTGCAGGCAGGATCGCCATTCGTCAGGCAGGAAACCCGTTCCACAGGATCTGCGGATACGGCCTGAATCAGAGCAGTATCAAACGAGCATAACTCGGGGTTCTGGATCGCAACGGACCGGAATGGGCAGCTCATGAGACTGAGCTCAACTTTGCCCTGATTCTGACCGATCTCAGGACTGCAGTCCTGCTCTCTCAGGATTTCGGCCAGCCCCGTGACTCCGGCGCCATTGTCGCCGCGTACTGCAACGGTCTCCCTGGCCATGTCCTTGAGCGCATCGTCCAGGACCTGCTTGCCGGATTTTCCCGCAAGTGCGTCTGGCTTCAACGAGACCATCTTTGAGATAAGTTGGCCCAAGATATCGCTGTAGTGTTTCGGAAGAGTTTCGTGTCCACGCTCAGTTAGGGAGAACGAGAACTCAGGTCGCCATGTCCCGCGCCGAAGTTCTGTGAACGTGACCATTCCGTCCCGCTGGAGGATGTCTAGGTGGCGACGGATTGTTGCGTGCGCCAGGCTGAGTTCTTCAGCGAGTCCGCTCACGGTCTCAGACTCTCGATTCTAGATGAGGGCCAGGATCGTTTCTCGGGTCGAAGGTGATGCCATATGGAGGAGATAATTCTGTTCTGAATGAACGCTTGCCGTTCCGACAGGTTCTGTCTAAACGATCAACTGTCTATGTACCAGCCGAAATGCTTTTCAAATTTGACGAGCGTAGAACGTCAGGGGCTTATGACCGGAACCCGCAACAGGGCACGCGCATGTGGGTAGCAGCCGAACGGACATGTGCGATAGCGCAATCGTGAAATCTGGTAGAATAGGGTGCTGGCCCCGGGTTTAAGTGTGCTAAGCGGTGGGCCTCATTGTTTGCATCCGCAACGTCCTGAATGAACTCTCGTCCTGATTAGGGCGGGAAAACAACTGGGAGGAACGCCCGTTGGCGACAAAGAAGTCCACATCTACTTCCGGCAAGGATGCTTCAAAAACGAAGGCAAAGGCCACCCCGACTGCCAAAACTGAAGAAGCAGTCGCCGCCGAAGTTGAGGCCAGTCTCACCGATCAGGCCGCCGAAGAACCCGAATCCGACTGCAAGCACGCCTGGCTCATCGATCCGCCGAATGGCCCGACCAGCGATGGGGCCTGCACCGTCTGCGGCATGAAACGAGAGTTCCGAAACTCCTACGAGTACACGCCTTCCTGGACTGCACGTTCCGGAAAAGCGGGCGCGGCCAAGGCCGCCGCTGCCAAGAACGCAGCCTCAGCTAAAACCGCAGCCGCAGCCGCAGCCGCAGCCAAAAACGCCAAGTAGTTTTCACTTCGGCCTCGGGTTACCCAGACTCATCCAAGTCTACTCGGGGCTGACAGACCGTTATCGGAACAGATCGGTCTCTGGACTACGCTGCAGCGCGGTAGCGCTTCCGGTATCTGACATCGTGATTGGCGCGCCGCGCACAATGGCCGCCGGAACTCCGCCAAACTCGCCCATCACCAGTTGAGCGGCGGACGCAAGCTCATCCGCAACGGCAACGACCGTGGCGTGCAAGACTCGTCCGTGGTCGTCTCCCTGGCCTCTTGCGTCCTCGAGCGGCTGCAAACCTGCGATACCAACCGCCACGTTGGTGCTACCTTCACGCCAGGGCCTACCGAACGAATCAGAGACGATAACCCCGATCTCCACCCCGCTCCGCGACTCAAGCGCTGTCCGGAGGGTACGTGCGGAACCGTCCGGATCTGGAGGCAGGATGATCACCTGATCGTCCTCCGCCGAGTTTGAGCTATCGACCCCGGAGTTTGCGCAAACCAGCCCGTGAATCGTCTCCGTGATGAGCACTCCGGGCACCGCACGGATGACTTGGGCGGACTGTTGAAGGATGACCTCCACAAGGCGTGGATCCTTCAAAACGGTCTCCGCTAACTCACTTGCACGATCAGAAGGCATGACTGTATTCAGGTCGATAACCGCACCCTCTGCCTTGGATACAATCTTCTGGGCCACCACAACCACGTCCCCGGCCCGTAGGCTGTCATCGTGTTTTCGGAGGGCGTCGTAGATCATTGCCGCAACGTTATCCCCCTCCCGCACTTCGGGTAATCCTGCGATGGCTATGATCTCAATATGCGCTGTCATGGGGCGGACTTCATGGTCCTTCGTGCCTTTAACGTCGTTGAATGTGGTTCACTTGTGTGCCTACCAATCCTGCCAGTATGAGCGGATTGATGGACGGGTGGACCATTATCGCCATCTTGTCCCGGAATGCACTGGGAACCCTCACCAGATACCCAGAAGACATAAGGAAAACGGCAAGCAATGCGGCTCGTCCCCAAAAGCGTCCTATTCGTTCCCGGAAACCAGCCGCGCAGATTTGACAAGGCGGCAAACTCTCCGGCCGGGGCTATCGTTCCAGACATGGAAGACGCCGTGCCGTGGGGCGAAAAATCGGCGGCTCGTCACGACATCGCAGCCAACCTGGAAAGACTGGGTGCGGCGGGCGTCCCGGTGATCCCAAGATTGAACTCACTGGACACCGGGTTATTTGAAGAAGACCTTGAGGCCGTAATCGGGCCGCTGATCATCGGCGTATCCATCGGCAAAGTGCGCAGTGCGGGCGATGTGAGACGTATCGACGCAACCATAACCGCATCAGAGCGCCGCAACGGACTGGAGCCGGGCTCCATCTCCATATACCCGTGGATAGAGACCGCACGGGCCATATCGCACGCCTACGAGGTGTGCAGCGCCTCTCCACGAATCGCCGCCGTATGTTTCGGCGCCGAAGACTTCTCGGCAGATGTCGGGATCGCCAAAGACCTGGGCGGCTGGCAGTCATCGGCCTCGTCTGACGACCCCAACGGTCCGTCAGTGGCCCACGCACGGGGCGAGATCATCGCCGCAGCGGTCTCAGCCGGGGTCGGAGCACTGGACACGCCCTACGTCGCTTTCAAGGACCCTGAAGGTCTTGCGAGGGAAGCGGCCGTAGCCAGATCCATGGGCTTCAACGGTAAATGTGCAATTCACCCGGCACAGCTTGAGATCATCAACGCCGGTTTCTCCCCCAAGGAAGATGAGATAACCAACGCCAGGCGAATCGTCGCCGCCGCCGATGAAGCGGAAGAACAGGGCAGTGGTGCGACATCACTCGACGGCAAAATGATCGACCGCCCTACAATCGTCAGGGCTGAGAACCTTCTGGCGAGTGTAGATAGCTAACCGACCGAAAACCGCCGGTGCGATTCGGACTAAACTAGGCTTACCCGGATTTACCCCGGTTCGATCCGCCGCAACACTCCGTCTTCAACAAAGTTCAGCCCCGGGAAGCTCGCCCCGGTGGCATCGGCGTCGTACAGCGTGTTGATCCCCAGATTATGGTCGATGATCGCTATAACGCGTGGCTGGAGACCATCTGGCCTTTGAGCAGGCATCCGGCCCGGGAACTGCTCCACTAAATCGTCCCAGTACCAGTCAAACACTATGTGCGGCACAGACACCGGCATCACGTCCTGCTCGGGCTCGGCCACGTAGGCCTGGTACCAGAGACCGAACACCGTCTGTTCTGTCCGGGTGAACACGACCGAGCCCGGTTCGATCGTCTCAAACGCAGCGACTACATACTCGGACGCCTCATGATCATCTCTGAGGTCGAGTCGGTCGAAGTTGGTTGCGATAGAGAAACCCGGAACTGCTGCGATCACGGCCACGATCAAAAGACCCATAAGCAAACGTCTATCGATAGAGCCAACGATCGCCGTGGCCCGCGGCACCTGATCGTTACTGGAAATCAACCGCAAGATCCCCGCCGCCATCCAGATGGAGACCAACATGAAGACCGGGATCAAGTAGATGAACGAGTCTATCGTCCGGTAGGTGATAGCGTACACAACCAGCAAGCCAACGGCCCCAAGGTGGGCGAAAGCTAACTGCCGCCTCCGGATCCACAACAGGGTAAAACCGGCAAGCCCCAGCAGCACACCAATGAAGGCGAACTGGGAGAAGAGCAGGTCGGTGGCGGTCACAAGGCGGTCATAGAGATCAGAGCCTTCAACGCCGAACGCGTAGCCCTGGTAGACCGTACCGCTCACCATCCACCAGAAGCCCTGAACGCTGTCTGGATGCCCCCAGTTGAGGGCAGGGTCCTGAGACGACGCCAGGGGGGCGTAGAGGTACACGCTGAGGCCTAGCACACCGCCCAGTGCGATGGACCATGCGTGACGCACCCGGATGAAGCGCAGGCCTCCGCCAAGAAGGCCCCAAGCAAACAAAGGGATAATCACGGCGGCGATCGTCAGATGATTACCAAGCGCAACCCCGGATAACAGGCCAATCCACAGCCCGTAACGCCAGCCAACCCCGCCTTTTTGCTGCCGCTCGTGCAATCCATGTGTCGCCAGCAAGATCGCCGAAACGAACATTGCGTTCAGCGCGTACACCTCTGTGACGGTGGCTTGTGACCACAACTCTCGAGAGGCCGCCATCGAAAGGCTGGAAACCCCAGCGGCGATCAGGATGTGTCGATCGGTGATCCGCCCGGAGAACGTCAGCGTCCGTAATAT
>CAUZRH010000114.1:0-5653 GCA_963582115.1 Dehalococcoidia bacterium | reverse complement strand
ATGAAAGTGAGGTCGGGCGCGTTGGAGGTGTGACGTCTTTCAGACGGCACACCCCTCACCCCTTTTTGCACTTGGGCCTCTCCCGACCGGGAGAGGGAGCAAATCTAAAGTTTGCTGTTCTGGTAAGTGTCCTGAGGTCATCGAAGAACCGGAAATTGCATAACGCGTTCTGGTCCTCAAAGACTCTCTGTCCCAAGCGCTATTCAAATAGCTGCCCGGCCGGGCTTACCAGATGCGGTGTTGGTTTGGGGCGAAGCTTGCCTCGAAGAAGTCTGCTGCGTACTCGCCGGGAGCTATCGCTGCGTCCATCGCTGCGAAATCTTCTGGACCCAGCTCCACGTCTATCGCACCTAGGTTGTCCTCGAACTGCTTCAGCGTGCGGGGGCCGACGATCGGCGCTGTGACGCCGGGCTGAGCCATCACCCATGCCAGCGAGTACTGGGCGATTGTGCAGCCTTTCGCCTCGGACAGCGGTGCGATTACCTCGACGATATCTGCGACGTCCTCGGAGAAACGCTTCTGCTTTTCCGGGTCCGTCTCGTCGCCAAAGCGCGTGCCGGAGGGCAGCGGCTGGCCCTTTCGGTACTTGCCGGTCAGGCCACCTCCGCCGAGTGGCGACCACGGTATAAAGGCCAGGGAGAAGGTGCGGGCCATAGGGATCTGCTCCCGTTCGGCACGACGGTCCGCCAGACTGAAGGGTGACTGCTCGGAAACGAAACGATTCAACCCAAGCTCTTTGGAGGCCCACAGCGCCTCAACAACCTGCCACGCTCCGAAATTGGAGGTGCCGAAGTAGCGCACCTTGCCGCTCTTAACGAGATCGTCGAAAGCGCGTAGCGTCTCGTCGATGGCGATGTGCGGATCTGGTCGATGTATCTGATAGAGGTCGATGTGATCGGTCTTCAGGCGGCGAAGGCTGGCCTCGCACTGCTCGATCATGTGCAGGCGGGTGTTGCCGAGTCCGTTGGGGTCTGGCGACATGCGCTGGTGGACCTTGGTGGCGAGGAACACTCTGTCCCGCTTGCCGTCGCTGCTCAGCGCCTCGCCCGTGAACTCTTCGCTCCGGCCGCCCCCGTACACATTGGCTGTATCCAGGAAGTTGATCCCGGCATCCAGCGCGTGGTCGACGATGCGTTTCGTCTCGTCCAGTTCGGTCTTCTGTCCGAACATCATGCAGCCAAGTACCAGAGGGCTGACGTTAACGCCTGTTCTGCCGAAGGGTTTGTAGCGCATTTGGTCGGTTCTCCGTGAGAGTGGGTGTTGGGACGTGCGAATGACTGACAGGTCGAATGTTGCCTAAAAGGCTGCTACTTGCGGTGCGACTTCGCTTGCCAGGTACTCAGGCCACTCGTCGGACCCGTAGTTGAAGTGCTCGAACTGAGCCTCTTCGACACCCATCCCTGCAAACTTCCCGAGTGTATCGACCAGCTCACTGGTCAGACCTACCAGGAAGTTGTTGTTCTCGGCCTTGTCCGCACGGTAGGCGGCGGGCGAGCCGGTGGCACCGCTCATCGACATGTGCCACCGAGTCATGCGGTCGAGCGACCTCTCGTCTCCTGCGACAATCGCCATAGACATCCGGGAGCGGTGGACCGTCGCCGGGTCACGATCTTCAGCGGCGCAGGCTGCCTTCAGAACGTCAACCTTGTGTTGATACAGGCTCAAGGGCACGTTCACGGCGTTCCACTCGTCGGCGTACTTTGCAACCAGCGGAATTGTTCGGCGTTCGCCCGATCCGCCGATCAGGATTGGTGTGTCCGCCCCGTAAACAGGCTTGGGCAGACAGTCCACTTCCTCGACCTGATAATGCTGGCCTTTGTAGGACGCCGGGCCGGGTCCCCACAGCGTCTTGATGATATTGATGCCCTCTTCCAGTCGGTCGAATCGCTCACGCAGAGCGGGGAAGGGGATGCCGTACTGGATGTGCTCCGGCTCGTGCCAACCGGCACCCAGCCCGAGTAGGAATCGGCCGTTACTGAGCTGGTTGATCTGCGCCGCCATTCGCCCGACATCCTGTGGCGATCGGAAGGTGATCGGCGTGACCAGTGGCCCGAATCGGATTGAACTGGTTTCTCGGGCCGCGACGGCGAAGCTGATGTAAGCGTCCAGGGAACTCTTTGGCTCCCATGAACTGAACGAAGAGCTGGGCGCGATGACGTAGTGGTCTGAGCGGAAGATGGATGGAAAGTTGAGCCGCTCCGCCATGTGGAGGATGTGGATCCATCGTTCCCAGGTAAGTCCGGCCTGGCCTTCAACCATCAGTCCAATGCGCATAAATGTCTCTCAACTTTCCGGCGTGTTTGTTCGCCCGAAAAGCCTATAGCATCAAGCGCTTTGTGTAGCTGGCCTGACGTGAGATCGACAATACACCGCGTTCGATCTCTAGCCGCCGGTCAACCGATTTGCGCTCTCCAAAAGAGCGATGAACTCCCGATCCCGTGGGGTGGGATCCATCAGGCCGACCGCCTTCTGCGCCTCAGCGAGTACCGCCTCCAGAGATCCGTCGTTTGCCCAGATACTTCCGCGAAGAATCTGGGCAAACTCGGCGACTGCTGCCGTGAACCGGAATGGTGGCTTCTTCTCATCCGCCATGTATTGCGTCACGCCGCTACTGCTCTAACATCACTTTAAGCAGCACCCATAACCCGCACCGAAAGCACAAGGACAGCCAAATGACCGTCGCCCGAGAACCCGGACAGTCGTACAAAGTCATCGGCACGCGGCCGATCAGGCACGACGGCCATGACAAAGTGACCGGGCGTGCCGAGTACGGCGCGGATATCTCGCTACCGGGGATGATCTGGGGCGACATACTTCGCAGTCCTTACGCGCACGCACGAATCCTCAGCGTGGATACGTCTAAGGCCGCTGCATTGCCCGGCGTGCTGGCCGTTCTTTCGGGACCGGACGCATCGCGGGATGGACGACGTGAGACCGATACCCGGGGTGGCGTAACTAATCTGCCGGACGTATCGGCAAATATCCTTGCGACCCACAAAGTTCTATACAAAGGTCACGCAGTAGCGGCCGTTGCGGCGGTGGACCGGGAGACGGCACGGGCGGCGGTACAACTCATCGAGGTCGAGTACGAACAACTAACACCGGTACTCAGCGGCGACGATGCCCTGGCGGAAGGTGCTCCGATAGTCCTGGAAGAGCTGATAGGTGACCACCTTGGCGTGGATGTAGCGGACACTAATCTTGCGATGCACTCGCGCATCGAGTTTGGCGACGCAGAAGCTGCGTTCAAAGACTCGGCTCTGGTGATCGAACGAGAGGTTGATGTGGGGATGGCCCACCAGGGCTATATCGAGCCGCACGTAGCCACCGTGCTCTGGGGCGAGGACGACCGGCTCACCGTCTGGTCCAGTACGCAGGGCATGTTTGGGGTCAGGGACCTGATGGCGGCCTATCTCGGCATAAACGAATCCCGCATCCGGGTGATGCCGGTGGAGATCGGCGGCGGATTTGGCGGCAAGGCAGCGGTATACCTTCCTCCCATCGCTGCGCTGCTTTCAAAGGAATCCGGCCGACCGGTGCGTCTCGTGATGGACATGCGTACGGTGCTTGAGGCCACCGGACCGACCGGCGCAGCCAAGGTTCGAGTCAAGGTGGGAGTCACCGAGGACGGGTTGATCAACGCCGCCACCGCCGATTTACGCTACGAGGCGGGCGCATACCCGGGCGCATGGCTGGGCGTTGGAGCCAGGTCTGTATTTGCCTGCTACAACATCGCCAACACGCGGATCGACGGATACGACATCGTCGTGAACAAGCCACGGTCGGCGGCCTATCGCGCTCCCTGTGTGCCGCAACCGGTGTTTGCAATGGAGTCTGTAGTGGACGAAATTTGCGAGACCCGGGGCTGGGACCCGATCGAGTTCCGGCTGCAAAACGCCTCACGAGAGGGCACGCGTCGAAGTGACGGACCGCGGTTTCCGCGCGTCGGTCATGAGGAAGTTTTGTGGGCGGCCCGGGCGTCTGACCACTGGAACGCACCGCTGGAGCGTGAGGGAGCTAACGGCGTGTTGCGCGGACGTGGCATCGCGTCCGCCTACTGCGGTAACGCGGGTGGGAAGTCGGCCGTTGCGCTGAGCCTGAACGCCGATGGCTCGGTGGCGATGATCGAGGGGTCGGCAGACCTGTCGGGCAGCCGGGCGATTGTGGCAATGGAGGTTGCGGAGGTCCTTGGTATCGAATCTGACGATGTGCAGCCGCTGATTCCGGACACCGGAAGCATCGGGTACACGGGAACGACGGGCGGAAGCCGGGTTGCGAATATCACGGGTATGGCTGCGGTGCAGGCGGCTGAGGGTTTGGTTGAGAAGATGAAGACCGGGCTGTCCCTGTTGTGGGAGGCTGATGTAGCGGATCTGTCATTCACGGATGGTGAGTTCACCTCATCGGCCGACGCAGAGTTGCGAATAGGTTTCAAGGAGCTGGCAGGCCGTCTGTATGGCAGCGCTGGACCGATAATGGCGTCCGGATCTATGGACGTTCCCGATGGCGGCGGCGGTATTTTTGGCACGCACATCGCGGACGTAGAGATCGACCCCGAAACAGGCAAGACGGATGTAATTCGATACACCGTTATCCAGGACGCAGGCACGGCGATTCACCCGCAGGCGGTGGAAGGCCAGATGCAGGGCGGGGCGACGCAGGGGATTGGATGGGCGCTGAACGAGGAGTATTTCTTCAACGCCGACGGAGTGATGGAGAACTCGTCATTCCTTGACTACCGGATGCCGACCATGACCGATGTGCCGATGATTGAGACCGTTATCGTGGAGGTGCCGAATCCGGCGCATCCATTTGGCGTGCGAGGTGTGGGCGAGATCCCGATAGGACCGCCGCTTGCAACGATAGGTAACGCCATCCACGACGCTCTGGGAGTTCGGCTAACGCAGGTGCCGATGAAACCGGGACGGATCCTAGAGGCGCTGGCGAAGAAGCGGGATGCATAAGGGTTACTGGCCCTCCGCTGACACCAGCTACGCTCCTGATCATGGTTCGACCAACGCACAGTTTAGGAAGAGGATCGACTGGAATGAGCACATTTGTGAAGGTCAGTTCCAACCGTTGGATTAACGCCGACCTCGTCCTGGATGTTGAGGATGTGTCGAACGAGGATGAAGTTCAGCTAAGGCTGAAGTTGGCCATAATGCGTGGCGACGGCCAGGCCCTACGCGCAGAGTATTTGCACGGTGTCGAAGCTACGACTTTTGCAGAGTGGCTTGAGTCTAGAACCACTCCGTAATGGAACGATAGGCTCAGGAACCGCCAACCTGCACCTGGACGCCTAACCCTCAGCCGGTACCAACTTTGCCTCTGCCGCGTTCCTGAACGCGTCCCGGGTTTCCTCGTCGGTGGTCGAGGCTGAGATCAGCTTTTCGGCCTCGGCGATCGCCAGTTTGACCTGATCACTCTCGCCTGCGCCCCGGTGCATCTAAAGTCGGGTCGTAGATGCCTGTAGGGCGACCGGCTTCATGCCCATCTCGCTGCCCGACATGCAGGCCTGCTTCAGCGCCGCGATGGCCTCGGTGTGTTCCTGTGTTGCGCCGTAGATCATGCCTCGTACAAGGCCGAAGAACGGGGTGTACTACTTCAGGTGGTGCTCGGTGGCGAACTCTTCCGCCTCATTGACCAGCGCCTT
>CAUZRH010000113.1:0-5692 GCA_963582115.1 Dehalococcoidia bacterium | reverse complement strand
GACTTCGACTTGGAGTCAGGGCTAGAGCCAGAGTCGGAACCAGAACTAGAGCCCGAGCCAGAGTCGGAACTAGAACTGGATTCGGACTTCGACTCCGATTTGGACTTGGAGCCAGAATCAGAATCAGAATCAGAGTCCGAGCCAGAGGAGTCAGATGTGCTTTCGGACGCACCGTTCGATGCTCTGTTGTCCGTTACGTAGAAACCGCTGCCCTTGAAGTGGACAGCGATCGGCGAGAGAAGCCGTTTGGCTTCGGTGCTGCAGACGGGGCACACCGTGGCGGTGTCATCGGTGTAGCTCTTCGACACTTCAAACGTGTCGTTCTCGCAGGCGTCGTCAACGCACCGATAGTCGTACCTGGGCAATGGGGCCTCCGGGGGTCGCAAATCCCCGGAATCAAGCGTCGAGGGGATCGCGAAAAGCGAGCGCCGGACGGCACTCGCGTACTTGAACTGCTAGTGAAAATCTAGCATCGCGGTGAAGGTGTGTCAAACGTAACGATTGGCCAACCGATCGAATGACCAATCGTGAACTCCAACGTAATTACATGACTCATGCGCTTGTTGGGGCGGTGCTGCTGGTGGCTTCCTCGAATCCGGACATCCAACGATTGTCGGCTTCGGACAGCGACACATCGATGAGATCACTGATGGCAATCCGGTCACCACCTGTGACGCCTATACGCACCGACGGTACCCCCACGTTTGCCGAAATACCTTCAAGCTCAGAAACCCTGTGCACCGGAACCGTCACGATGATGCGGGACTGCGCTTCGCCAAACAACGCTGCGTCCCATCGACCACCAACCGCGGCGTCTACGGTCACGCCGCGCCCGCCAAGAACCGCCGCTTCGGTGATGGCGACGGCCAAGCCTCCGTCGGACACATCATGGGCAGACCGGATCAGCCCGGCGACGATCCCGTCACGGGCCACTTGCTGCGCCTTCACCTCCAGGTCCAGATCCAGCGACGGCTGCCCTTCGACCCGGCCCGTGAACAGTTCCTGATACTCGCTCCCGGCCAGCGTCGCCGCATCGCCGTCGAGCTCACTCACTCCGATCAGGTAAACGACATCGCCGTCTCCAGCGAACCCGGATGCTGCGTGCTTGCGCACATCATCAAGGAGGCCCATCGCACCAATTACCGGGGTCGGGTAGATGGGCCCGGCAGGCGCTTCGTTGTAGAGGCTCACGTTACCGCTGATCACCGGAACTCCGAAGGCTTCGCAGGCCTTCTTGATTCCGGCCACGGCCTGAACGAGCTGGAACTGACCATCCTCGGTTTCCGGGCTGCCGAAGTTCAGACAGTCGGTGATCGCAACCGGTATCCCGCCCGTTACTGACACATTCCGGCATGCCTCTGCGACCGCTATCTGGCCGCCGATATAAGGGTCCAGGTAGCAGATGCGACCGTTCCCGTCGGTGGACAGCGCAATACCGCGCCGACTGCCCTTAAGCCGCAGCACAGCGGCGTCGCCGCCGGGAGCTACGACGGTGTTCGTCTGAACCTGGTGGTCGTATTGCCGGAACACCGGGAGCTTGGAAGCGATATTAGGCGTCGCAAGAATCTTCAGGAGTGCGTCAGAAGGTGAATCAGACGACAGCGGAACCGCGTCAAGATCGGCGGCCTGTAGATCTGCGATCCATCCAGGCTTCGGTGGATCAAACACATATTCTGGCGGATCTGTGAGGACCTTGATGCGGGTCTCCGACAGCACTTCATCGCCATCCATAATGACGACGGTGTCCCCGGAGACAAATTCGCCGATCTTAGTAGCGTCCAGGTCCCACTTGCTGAATACGGCCTCGGCCTCGTGCTCGAATCCCGGCTTCACCGCCAGCAGCATGCGCTCCTGCGACTCCGACAGCATCACCTCGTACGGCGTCATGCCCTCTTCCCGCCTCGGTACCTCCGCCACATCCAGGTGCAACCCCATGTCGCTCCGCTCGGCCATTTCGATTGCGCCACTGGTGATTCCGGCCGCGCCACAGTCCTGAAGGCCGACCACGCTTTCAAGCTGTATCACCTCCATGCAGGCCTCTATCAAGACCTTTTCCAGGAAGGGGTTGCCGACCTGTACGGCCGACCGAAGCTCGTTCTGTTCCTCAAATGTGCGGGATGCCAGCCCGGATGCGCCGTGAATGCCGTCTCGGCCTGTGTCGGAGCCAACTAGAAGTAGTACATCGCCCGGCTCTTCGGCACGGGCGGACATGATATTGCCGTCCTCGATAAGCCCGACGCACATGGCATTCACAAGTGGATTGCCGTCGTAGCTACTCGAAAAAACAACCTCACCGCCCACGTTCGGGATGCCCAGACAGTTTCCGTAAAAAGAGATGCCGCCTACCACGCCGTCAAGTAAGTAGCGATTGCGAGCAGTGTCTGGTTTACCAAACCGCAAAGAGTTCATGAGGGCTATGGGACGGGCGCCCATGGCAAAGATGTCTCGGACAATCCCGCCAACGCCTGTGGCAGCGCCCTCACGGGGCTCGATAGCCGACGGGTGGTTGTGCGATTCGATCTTCATCGCAATCGCCAGGCCGTCACCTATATCAACCACACCAGCGTTCTCGGTACCGAGTGACGTGAGCAGCCGGTCGCTCTCACCAGGAAGCGTGCGAAGCAGCGGTTTCGAGTGTTTGTATCCGCAGTGCTCACTCCATAGCGATCCAAACAGCCCCAGTTCCAACGGGTTGGGATAACGACCAAGGCGATCGACTATCGCCTCGTACTCGGCTCTGGAAAGGGCTACTTCGTCGAGTTCAGACTGGCTAATCGGCACGGGAAGAAGATGATCTCGCAAGAATCGGACTGCGTCGCCCGGCGTTGTTCACAAGTTGAGATACCCCGGGCAATTCAGATGAGATTGACTCGGGAGTAATCACGAAGCATTTAGTCTAGCCGCCACAGTGTCGGCGTGACAGTCGTTAGCTTTGCCATGTCGCCAACGGGTATCTGGTTCGTGTGTGGGAATAGAATTAGCGTTCTGATTCAAGACTGGGACGATGTCGGTGATCCGCCGATATTGCTCATATCTCGGGGTCTTATTCGAAGACTTGATCGAAACGACGGCGATTAACTCCATCTATGTTCAAGCGCGTTCTAGTACCGATGAACGGATCCCAGAACACTGAGCGTATTTTGCCCCACCTGGTCCGGGTGACGAGTTGGGGCGAATCCGAGCTGACGCTGTTGCACGTCATACGTCCAACACGTTCACGGCGTACGGAAAACCTTCAGATCGAGTACCCGAACATGCTGACTGACCGCGCACAGGCGCTGGCTCGGGAGTATTTTGATGAACTGGTCGGACAATTAGATGGCGCTGGCGTCACGGCCCACTCCACCAGCGCCACCGGCGAACTGGTCGATACCGTGGTTGCGCGCGCTTCGGTGGGCGGATTTGACCTACTGGCCCTGGCCGCGGGGGAGCGCCACCCCACGCTCCGGCATGTAACCGACAGCCCCAGCGAAAAGATAAGGGTTCGGTCGCCGATCCCAATGCTGATATTGAACGGCCATCAGTCGGCCAAAAGGGGTACCGAAGAGATCCCCACAACGCGACTGCTGGTGGCGTTGAACGGCACCCGGATATCGGAGTTCGCCCTTCCCTATGTACGACGAATAGCACGTGCGGGAAACCTGCCGATCACCCTGTTGCGCGTGGTGCCTGAGATCTCAGGATTCCACCTGGCGGCAACGATGAGCAGCGTGGCCCCACGATTTGTTGAGGGTGCTATCCAGACGGCGGAAGAGTATCTGGAACAGCAGGCAACCCTTCTGGTGGAGGGGGGGTTCGACGTCACAACGCGGATCGAGGTCGGACCGGCAGCTCGTACATTGACGGACGTGCAGAACGCCGAACCAGATCACCTTCTGGTGATGGCGTCGGTAGTGCGCAGCGGCTGGCAGCGAGCGATGCTGGGGTGTACGGCGGATGAGGTGATTCGTATGTCAGGTCGACCCCTGCTTCTGATTCCCGCCGGTCTACGATCTGGTGCGTCCGACACGGGATCTGAATCAGACGGCGGTAATGCTGCGATCAAACAGGGTGCGTCTAAAGAATCCTGAGGCAGTGAGCCAGCAACTCGGCACGGTTCGGCAACTCTGCCGCCACCAGGTACTCTCCATCGGCGTGCGGATTCTCGCCCACGGCACCCATTCCGTCGATGGTCGGAATTCCAAGTGCCGCGGTCAGATTGGCATCGCTGCCTCCGCCGGTAGATGTCTCGGTCAACTCCAGCCCCAACTCTGCGCCGATCGACTGAACTCGACCGAACAGCTCCGCCACAGGGCCTTCCCTCTCCATCGGTGGCCGGTGGAGCGCGCCGGTCATCGTCAGTGTGGCGTCCGGATTTACAGGCTCTAGTCCGTAGAGGGCACTGGTGACACGCTGCCCCTCGTCCGCGCTCTTGACCCGAACGTCGATGACCGCATTCGCGTCCGCTGGGATGGTATTGCGCGCCGATCCGCCCTCCACCAAGCCGACGTTGATCGTCGTCCCTGCATCCCAGTCCTTGAGCGACTGGATTCGCAGAATCTGATGTGCCATCTCCTCGATAGCCGATATGCCGTCTTCCGGGAAAGCGCCGGCGTGAGATGATTTGCCGTCGATACGCAACCGGAACTCGCCAAGCCCTTTGCGGGCCGTCTTCAGTGCACCGCCCATGGCCGGCTCCATGACTATCGTGTAAGCAGATTTGGCGGCCTCCGCCTCCACCAACGGGCGTGAGCTGGGGCTGCCGACCTCTTCATCAGAGTTGACCAGGACCGTCAGGGCGCGCTCAGGCCAGTTGTCCGAGCCACGGAGCATAAATAGGGCTGCGATGGTGGCGGATATTCCGGCCTTCATGTCCAGCACCCCGGGCCCGTAAATGTTCCCGTCCTGTTCCCGGTATGGCATTTCGGCCAGAGTCCCCGTCGGCCACACGGTGTCGATGTGCCCGACGATAAGCCCCGGCTTGCCGACTCCCGGCCATCGAGCGACTAAGTGGTCCCCAAAAAAAGGCTGCCGCTCGATCTCCACAGTGGCTCCCAACACCTCAAAACGATCCCGGACAAGCGCCAGAAGACGATCGTTGGACTCCTTGTCCGATGTTGGCGATTCGATCTCCGTCATGTGCCGAAGCAGCTCAAACATGGCGGCAGACTGTTCTTGGCTCAGGCGCAACGGGTCAGGCACTCGATCCTCTTTATAAGGCGATTGGGTTGGCGCACAGGATATGCGACCGGAGGCAGGCGTGGTGCCCGATCATGCAAGGGCTCTCCTCTCCCTGGTCTCCACTGCGGCAAACCATCGTTCAAAGGTGGCGATCAAGATGGTGTGCGAACTTGTCTCTTCAGGCCATCACCTGATCAGTTCCCGCTGCGCTCGACCGGGCTTTGGGCTCTGGAGGTGTCTATTTCAAGTACGTGGAAACTCATGGCTTGTGAAAATTCACACACGATCTCACTTCGCGCTCATACGTCCCAACTTATGTTCATGTCTTCCTCATGGTTTTTGGAGTCCCGTATTTGGAGTCCCGTGTGTAGGAGACGCAGTCGCGAAACCGGCTGACTGAGTCAGGGGCGTATTGAAAGCATCTGCAATAGATGGCCGTCTTCGACCGTGAACTGCTCTCCGGTGTCCTATTCGAAAACTTTCGACGGCATACGCATCCCCTGGATAAGAACGCCGGACACGTTGGCGACCG
>CAUZRH010000112.1:0-5755 GCA_963582115.1 Dehalococcoidia bacterium | reverse complement strand
GTTTATGGCGAAGAGATGAGTGTGGTCGTAACGGTCACATCGGCATCGAGCGCCAACATTGGAAGGCGCGGCGCTGCACGAATCTCGGCCCGGGACGAGACCGGAATTGTCGGCATCACGTGGTTCGGTCAACCCTATCTTGCGCAGCAACTAAGACCCGGAACGAAAATCGTTGTCAGCGGCAAGGTGGAGGCGTACCGGGATCAGGCGCAGTTCCAGAACCCGGAGTACGAGGTAGTGCAGGGCGGAGACCTGACGCACGCCGGTAATCTGCTGCCGATCTATCCTTCCACCGACGGGATGTACCAGCGAACGCTTCGAACCGCCGCCCGCAACGGACTGGACGCCGGCTTAGCACTGCTAGGTGAGTATGTCCCTCCAGATGTCCGAAAGCGCAACATACTCCCCGGCTTGCAAGAAGCCATCCAGTGGATGCATCACCCTGACGACATGGAGCAGTGGCACGAGGCAAGAAGACGTTTGGCGTTCGACGAGCTGTTCGTCAACCAGCTCGCAGTGCAGCGCAGGAAGCGCGAGTGGCGGGAACGGGCCGGTGGCGTATCGATCCAGCCTAACCATGACCTGCTCAGGTCCTTCTTACAGAGGCTTGAGTTCGAACTCACATCGGACCAGGACGACGCACTCAATACAGTGCTTTCCGACATCTCGTCTGAAGTGCCGATGGGACGCCTCCTGCAGGGCGAGGTAGGCAGCGGGAAGACGATCATTGCGGTCACGTCCCTGCTCGCCGCCGTGTCCTGCGGATACCAGACGGCATTGCTTGCACCCACGGAGGTCCTGGCGGAGCAGCACTACCTGTCGCTGCGTACTCTGTTCAACGCGGCTCCGATCGCCGGTGAACAGGCGTCGATGCTTGAGCCGGAGCAGCCAGATGACGCCGCGGTGACGGTGCGCCACGGCGGCGATCCGGTTGTTGAAGCGCACATCCCGGGGATGGACTCGCCCATGAGAATTGCTCTTTTGATAGGCAGTCACACAGCGCGCGTGAAGCGTGATGTACAGTCTCGGATAGCGTCGGGCGAGATAGACATCGTTGTCGGCACCCACGCCGTTATCCAGGAGTCGGTCGAGTTCGAGTCGCTTGGCCTGGCGGTTGTGGACGAGCAACACCGGTTCGGCGTTGAGCAGCGAGCCGTGCTTGGCGATAAGCGGCCACGTCCGCACTTGCTTGGAATGTCCGCCACGCCAATACCGCGCACGCTGGCGCTGACGGTGTACGGCGATCTGGATCTGACGTCGCTCCGACAGCTCCCGGGCGGCCGAAAGCCGATCACAACGTTGTGGGCGCGCACGAAACAGCAACGGTCTGACGCACACCAGCTCGTGATCGACGAGATCGCGTCTGGACGACAGGCCTTCGTGGTTTGCCCGCTGATCAACGAGTCGGAAGAGATTCGCACCCGGTCGGCCGTCGAGGAGTTTGAATTCTTATCTAACGGCCCGTTCGCTGACCTCAAACTTGGGTTGCTTCACGGACGGCTTCCCTTGGCCGAGAAGCAACAGGTGATGGACCGATTCCGTGATCGCAAGATAGACGTACTGGTCGCCACTCCGGTGATCGAGGTCGGCATCGACATACCGAACGCGACCGTGATGCTGATTGAGGGTGCAGAACGATTTGGGCTCTCGCAGTTGCATCAGTTGCGGGGTCGCATCGGGCGAGGCGGGTTCGCCAGCCAGTGCATCCTGCTATCGGACAATCCAAGCGCAGACGCCCGGGAACGCATGGGCATTATCGAGCGGACATCGGACGGGTTCGATCTCGCCGAAGAGGACCTCAGGTTGCGAGGACCCGGCGACTATATTGGTACGCGCCAGAGCGGATTCGCAGACCTTGTCATCGCCAGCCTGACCGACGCCGATCTCATGGCTATGGCCCGAGCGGAAGCGACCGATTTGATAGCCGAGGACCCGGGCCTGACCGATCACGGTCACGAGGCGCTTGGACAGGAGCTGGATCGCATTTTGAAGGACCGTGTGGCCGAGTTCTCCTGACCTCGCTCGGCCCGGTTTGATGCCACCTGTATCATTCGCTCCGCTATGCCATATACACAGGAAATCACCGATGCCACTCCACGGATGATCGCCTTGAGGCGTGACATCCATGCCAATCCAGAGATCGAGTTCCAAGAAAGTCGTACTGCGGCGATCATCGCAGAACGTCTGAGATCGGCGGGATTCAAGGTCGAAGAAGGCATTGGCCACACGGGCGTCGTCGGCGCGCTTGAAGGCGACTCTGGTGGCCCAACACTCACGATCCGCGCCGACATCGACGCGCTGCCCATGCCAGAGCGCGCCGGGTTGCCGTTCGCATCGACCGTGGATGCGATGCACGCCTGTGGCCACGACTCTTATGTAGCAATTTGCGGTCACGGCCGCCGAGCTGCTGGCGCGACACGGCTCTGAACTGCATGGCACGGTGATCTTCGTCTTCCAGCCGGTGGAGGAGAACAACGTCGGAGCACAGGCCATGTCGGACGACGGGTTCTTTGAGCGATACAAGGCTGACAGAGTGATCGCCCTCCAGATCGGGGCCAGCTGGGCTATCGGCGAGGTTAGCGCCGCCGCCGGTCCGACCATGGCAGGTAAGGACACTTTCAAGTTGACGATCACCGGTAGTGGAGGCCACGGCGCCATGCCGCACCTCACTGTCGATCCCGTGGTGATCGCAGCACACGTTGTTACGGTGCTCCAGACGCTGGTGAGTCGTGAGACGTCGCCGAACGAGATGGCGGTCGTGGCCATCGGCGAGATCCACGCCGGGACCACAGGCAACATCATCCCGGCCTACGCAACGATGCGCGGCGCGATCCGCTGGTACTCGACAGATACGCAGAAGGCACTGCTCGACGGACTGATTCGTACTGCAAAGGGCGTGGCGATGCCGAGTACGAATGGCTGTTAGGGACACCGCTATGCGTCAACGACCCCGAAGTAACCGACTGGATGAAAGGGCATCGCTGCCGGGGTTGTAGGCTCTGATAAAGTCAATGTGATGCAGCCTGGCACGGTTTCCGACGACATGTCGCTGTTTCTAAGCGCCATGCCCGGGAGCTACTTCAGTCTTGGCGCGGAGATAGAGGGCAAACCAGAGGCGCACGCCCATCACAGCCCGACCTTCGATATCGACGAAGCTGCATTCCCGATCGGCGTCAACCTGTTCATGGCGGCCGCGTTCGATTTCTTGAAGGCGTAGCCGGGAGACCGCTACGTCCCGCTCTTCGTGCCCGCAACCGAATCGACAACACACCAGCAAACCGGCAAAAGAGACCGGGGTGGAGTAGATCTTGGCAGGAAGACTTACAGGCAAAACGGCTCTCATCACGGCGGCCGGACAGCGTATCGGCCGGGCTACGGCCCTGGCTTATGCCGACGAAGGCGCAATGGTCTGGGCGACGGACATCAACCCGGTCACGCTGGGTCCCTCGATTTGTACTCAAGGGGCATGAGTGCCATCTTGTCATTCCCGTACGTGACCTCGTACGCGGCGAAGTCGAACTTTAGGCCATCTTCCTCGAACGGTTCTTGCTCTGAAGGATCGGAGTTATTTTGGGTGCGACGAAGTACGGCGCGCATTCGGGCCAGGAGCTCCATCGGGGCGAATGGTTTTGTGATGTAGTCGTCGGCACCGAACTCCAGGCCTTCGATCTTGTCCATGTGGCTGTTGCGAGCCGTCAGTATCACTATGAGAACTTCGGATGCCTCGCGAATTGCCCGCATGACCTCGAATCCGGTCATGTCGGGAAGGCCGACATCAAGCACGATAATATCTGGTTGATTGCGGCGAGCGTGTTCAATGGCCGAGTTTCCGTCGGCTGCTTCAACTATTTCGGCTTCCGGCCAACTAACGCTGACGACCGCAGAGGCTGCTGCTGTGATGCCCGGGTCGTCGTCGACTACCAGTACCATCATGATCCCTCCCGGCCCCTGCGAGGATCACGATAAGCCCCGGAATCCCCGAGGCGAGTTACAAAAAAAGTAACACGATCAAGAAATTCATGTTCACGTAACGACCAAACATCCCCTCAAAGCAGGTTTAATTCCCAGACGCGGCAACCCCATGCATTCGTCACGGCCCGTTCAAGCGACTTCATGCCCGGACGGTCAACCGGAACGTGGATGTTTTGAACCCGCCTGCTCAACCTCTCAGAAAACTCGCAACGCTTCCGGAAATCCTCAAGAACGTGCAGATCTCCGCCGAGTGCCAGCGCGTCCAGATTCCGCTCATATGGCGTAAATCGCTCTGTCGTCGTCTTGCACAGTTGGCCGTACAGCCGGGCGACCCAGACCTCACGATTACGTTCAAATCGGCGTTGTGACTGGCCTCCGGCACGATGCCTGCCTTTTACGTAACGGGTCCCCGTCTTGCTGACGACCAGTTTCTCGTCGTCAGCGACCCCGACCGCATATTGACCGAACCTGAGCAGGATGAACGCAATCTTGCGCTGACGCGTGAGCGACGCAATGAACGGGTCGAAGTTAGGACCGTCCTGCACTCGGTCTGCGTCGTCGATCTCTATCGCAAACGGGGGGCTGAACGCCGTCTGCCTTCTCAAACCTTCAATAAGTACCAGCCCGTTGGTGGATTGAGTGGCGGACTGCGGCAACCACTCCCATCCCGGAATCTCGCCGGGATCGGGCGTTATGTACAGCGTTTCGGCAACGGTATGTGGCGCAAGGGTCAGGTCATGGAAATAACCCAGCGTGCGTATTCGGGTCAGAAAGCGCTCACTGTAGGACTCTGTCATCGCCGCTCACGCACCGTGATTTACCTACAGAGTCCAGCGTCGGCCGCGCGTATCAACGGTTGATTTATCGAGTGTTGCACCAAGTCCGGGGCCTTCAGGGATGTAAATACGACCGTTTTCAATCCGTTCAGCAGGCTCCATCACAGATGGACGCCAATCGACCTCGCCCCACGCGTGCTCTAACGGCCGTGTGCCGCCGAATGCCGCAGTAGCGTGTGCGCTGGCTAGCTGGGATGCCGGGCCTGATGGCGAGTGCATCGATACGGAACCGGGTGCGATCGGCTCCAGCGTGGCGCCGATGGTCACCGCTTCGCCCGCGCCGCCGCAGAACTTGATGTCTGGCATCACGACGTCCATCACGCCGCCCTCTATGATCCGTCGGAACAGCGCGACGCCGTACCCGGCCTCGGCTCCGGCAACGTCCATCTTGGATTGCTCACGGATGCGCTTCATCACCTCGGGATATTCGATACCGTCCACCGCTTCTTCGTACCAGGCTACGTTTGACTCCCGGAGCGTAATTTCCAGAGCGATCCCGGAGTTCATGTCAAAACGGCTGTGGCAGTCGACAAATAACGGCACGTCTGGGCCGATGGCTTTCCGGACCGCGACGATACGGTCGATCCCTGGACGAGCCGCTTCCGGCAGACCTGGTTCCTCAAACGGAGACCGGGCTTCGTCAAACGGCGCACACTTCACGACCTCATACCCACGCTTTATCGCCTCTGTTGCCGCGGCGTGGAATGCCTCAGGCGACCGATCGCGAGGGCCATCGTCATCGGGCAGCATGGATCGATTCATGTTGCCGTATAGCTGGACCGACTCTGTTGGTTGTCCGCCCAGGAACTCACCGAGACTGACCCGGTCACGTCGGGCCTGCGCATCCGATATCGCCGTACGGAGCGCACTAACGGCGGTGGCCGACTCACGATCCGCCTCAAGCCCCTCAACGCTCAGATCCAGCCGGGCCGTTACGTCGGACTCGC
>CAUZRH010000111.1:0-5764 GCA_963582115.1 Dehalococcoidia bacterium | reverse complement strand
CCGTTGACCTCTATTACGTTGTCACTAACAAACCTGGCGTAGCCCTCGCAGGGGGTCAGACCGCCGTAGCCGTGATACCAGTCGGTATGCCGCCCCACATCGGAGATATCTTGTCTTTGACCCGCCCGACCACAGGCTCCCAGTCGACGTGATAGATGTGGGCGTTCAGGCCGTAGAAATCGCCATGATTGACGGCGTCCGCAGCTTCAGCGGCGGCGATCAGTATCTTCGTCGGGATGCAGCCAACGTTTACACAGGTGCCGCCCCAGTGTTTGGGCTCAACAACCGCCACGGTCTCGCCGCGGTTGATGGCGATTTCCGGGATGATTCCTGCAGAGCCGGAGCCGATGATGAGCAGGTCGTATTTCTTCACAGGGATGTTCCTTTGAGGCGGTCGCCGTTGTTCTATACAAGTCGGATGCAGTCTCAGCCCATCAGGTGCGCCCCGGATCTGTCCGTATTTATATGGGTTGCCTGGTTTAGATATCAACCTTGTCTAGCGCGCGCATGGCGTCGCCCACTACGTCGATAAGAACCGGCTGTCCCGCCGTGGTTGCGTCGGAGATGGCGGCCGGTAGGTCTTTCAGTTGATTGACCCTCACACCAACAACGCCAAACGACTCGGCCAGTGCAACGAAATCCGGGTTCACGAGGTTGGTGCCAATCACCCTGCCGCCAAACCGGCCATCGACTTGATCGTTCTGAGATGCGCCGTACTTCCCGTTGTTAAACAGCACCGTAACTAGATTTATACGGTGCTGGACTGCCGTCGCCAGATCGCCGATCGCGTAGGAGAAGCCGCCATCGCCACACAGCGCTATCACGGATCGGTTCGGGGACCCAGCCTTGACTCCAAGTGCCAGCGGGAATGCGTAGCCCAGGGTAGTCATATAGGAGGCCGAGGTGAGCGTTCCTGGGTGAAGGATGTCAAACGCGGATCCCATCCAGCGCGAACCAACAGTCACACCGCCGACCATTACAGTGTCGTCGGGGAGTCGTTCTCTGAGGTCTTCAAACATGGCGACCTGTTCAGGGAACCGCGCTCGAAGTAACTCCCGTCGCCTTACGTGAACCACTGCCAATAATTCAGGGTCCCAGTCCGACGCAAAGGCGTGCTTCTCCAGCTCAGCGTTCAGCGCGAAAAGCGCCACCCGTGCGTCGCCTATGATCGACACCACAGGGTCGTACGACTCTCCGGGGATCGTGGGGTCGATGTCGATGTGAACGATCTTCTGGCTGGTGGCTATATCCCAGCGTGAGGTCTCAGATTTGGCAAACCGGCTCCCCACAACCAGTATCACGTCGGCGGCTGTAAGAAGCTCTTCGGTGGCGGGATCGCCGTATCCGGGTGACGGTACCCCAAAGGCGAGTGGGTGCGTGTCCGGCAGCGCGCCCTGTGCGTCACGGCTGTGTAGAACCGGTGCGCCGAGGGCGGTTGCGAGCTTTTCAAGTTCATCAGATGCGCCGGCCCTGACCACTCCATCTCCCACCCAGATCAACGGCCTTTTTGCTGCCGCCATCAGGTCAGACGCTTCCGAGACGTGGTCGGCCAGTACGCCGGGACGCGGGTACTCCTCACGCTCTATCGAATCGAACTCCCGTGACTCGCCCAGGAAATCGTGCGGAATCTCCACCTCGACCGGCTGCGGGCGTCCCGTCTTGAGCTGCTTGAACGCCTCGTGGATCAGGCCCGAGATTTCGCTGGCCGAGTCGGTCCGCTGTCGCCACTTGGTGACCGGCGCCATGAACTCAAGCTGGTCATTAATCTCGTGGAGCGACCCGCGCCCGCCATACAACTCGTGGCTGGCGATCTGGCCCGAAAGCAGGAGTACGGGCGAGTTTCCGGCCATCGCCGTCGCCATCGCTGCGCCTGCGTTGTAAGCGCCGGGGCCGGGGACGACCAGCGCTACGCCAGGAACGCTCCGGGTACGGGCGTATCCGTCCGCTGCGAATACCGCTGTCTGTTCATGCCGGCACGTGATCAGGTTGATTTCCGGAGCTTCAAGGAAACCGTCGTAGATGTGCATGACCTGCATTCCGGGGACGGCGAATACGGTGTCGACGCCTTCCGCCACAAGCTGCTGTACAACGGCGTGGCCGCCGGTCATTTCAGGCAATTGTTGCTTCCTTTGGTCCCAGTTAGTTAGCCGTAATTTCGATCCGTGCGCTTGTGTACACACACGGCGCGCCCTACCCTACCGGCCACCTTACGACCGCATCAAAGATGGAGAGCCCCATTGGCAGACAAAAAGAAAGTCCTCATCACCGGCGCAAGCGGCCTTGTCGGCGGCCTCGTGATTGAGCATCTGAGCGATAAGTACGAATTTAGCGGTCTGGCTCGACGCCCCGTCGAAGGCATAAAGAGCCTACAGGCCGATATTACAGATGCTGAGGGCATTAAACCGGCCTTCGAGGGCATCCACACCGTCCTACACCTTGCGGCCGCCACCGCCGGGCTGACCGATCACTGGGAGTCGACCTTCCCGATCACTATCCAGGGCACGCTGAATGTGTACGAAGCGGCTCGCGAGGCTGGCGTGAAGCGCGTGGTGTTCATGAGCTCCGGTAACACTCAGCTCGGATTTATGTTCGACCAGTCGAAGCCCTACTGGAAGCTCGCGAACCTGCGGGAGGACGACCCTGATTTCCCGACCGAGTGGGACATGATCACGATTGGTGACGGGCCTTACCCGAATAATCCGTACGCGGTGGCTAAGTCGTTTGGCGAGAACCTGGGTCGGCTTTACTCGGAGACACACGGCATTTCGACGCTGGCCATCAAACTCGGCGGTGTGCTGGAAGAGAACCGACCGCACGTTCGTGGCATCTGGCCGGGCTTCCTGGACCAGATGGATGCCGTCGACATGATCGACCGCTGCATAAGCGCGCCGGACGACCTGAAGTACGACGCCTTCAACGCCATCTCAAACAACAAGTGGCGGTGGCGTGAGATCCAGCACGGGGCCGATGTGCTGGGATGGGTGCCGAAGGGCAGCGCCGAGATCGCAGCAGCGCGTGACGGGATAGTGCCGGGACACGAGCACGGGCCGTCGACGCCAGAGGGTTACAAGGGGTATCACGAGTAGGTCGACGGATCCTGGGCAAGTACCCACCCTGAGGCTCTCGAAGGGTCTGTCGTACCGGAGCGTTCATGTTGCGAACTCTCGGCCTGCGGCCTCGGCCCCCTCACCTTTGATGCACGTGGGCCTCTCCCGCGAAGGGGAGAGGGGGCGATATTAACGGTCCATATACAAACAACCGCTCGCGATATCAGTCTTGGAGATAACTCCATTGCCCAATAAGAAAGTTCTCATCACCGGCGCTAGCGGCCTGATCAGCGGGCTTGTGATGGACGGGTTGTCCGACAAGTACGATTTCTCTGGCTTGAGTCGTCGGCCTGTTGGGGGCATCCCACACACGGCCGCATCCATCACCGACGCCGAGGCCATTAAGCCGGCGTTTGAGGGGATCGACACGGTCCTCCACCTGGCGGCGGGAACTGGCGGGACGACCGATAGCTGGGAGCTTCAGATGTCGCTCACGGCGCAGGGCACTCTCAACGTGTTCCAGGCAGCGAAGGAGGCGGGCGTGAAGCGTGTCGTCTTTATGTCGGCTGGTTCCAACATGATGGGCTGGCAGCGTGACGAATCGAAGCCGTACGGGGCGATGTGGCGGGGCGACTATGCCGACGTTCCGGACAAGTGGGACTACGTCGACTACACGTGGGAGCCGCGGCCGCTCGATCCGTACTCCGTCTGCAAGCTATTTGGTGAAAATCTGTGCCGACTGTGGTCGGACCTGTACGGGATGTCGATGCTGGTGATGCGCTGCGGGGCCCTGCTGCCGAGCGATCACCCGGAGGCACGAGGCCACTACCCGGGTTTCCTGTCGCACGCCGATGCAGTGCAGATGGTGGATCGCATTCTCAGCGCACCGGACGACATGAAGTTCATGATCTTCGACGCCATCTCTGAGAACGACTACCGCTGGCGCTCGACAGACCCTGCGAAGGAACTACTGGGCTATCAGCCGACGGGTCGCGCCGAGGACTGGAAGTTGGGCGACGGTAAGGATGTGGACGGGTAGGTCGTTAGAGTTCATTGTCGCACCCCCTCCCTTCGAGAGCTTCAGGGTGGGTCTACCGGAGAGCCTCACGGTGAGTTTTTCGACCACTAGCCCCGGTCCTCGACGTTCTAACGCGCCGCCACCGGTAGGGCGAACTGGGACTGGTTGGTCTTTCCGGGCCAGGGTTTGCCAAGCATGAGGGATGCGCCGATTTCGCCGAGCGCGTCGGCTGCTTTTGCACCGTGGCCGTTGCCTCCCGTGAGGACGACTATTTTTCCGTCGTGTGTCGCCTCGGCGTATGGACGGAGAGAGTGGGTTTCACTTGTTACACATGCGGCGGTGATTGTGTCTGACAGGTCGAGCCCCGGCATCATGCGGTGCAGCTCGGCGCGGTAGGCGTCCGCCATTACCGGATCGCCTTCCGAGTGGAGCCACGCGTTGAGTTCATCGAGCGTTGCAATGCGCTGCGGGCCTTCTGGTCCGCCGCCGATTTTCAGGTAGGTGCGACCGTCTGGGTATTTGACCGGCGGATGCCAGTACGTTCGTACCCTGTCACCTCCCGGGTGGCACCCTACGCTGGGCATGCCGTCCAGCTCGGACAGCATGGCGTCATCGACCGGGACCATGACGATGGTCCGGCCACGGACGTGCAGCGGGACGAGGATCGGAAGCAGCCTGTCGAATGTGGCGTATGCGCCGGTGGCAACCAGGACGCGTTCTGCCTTGATGGTATTGCCACCCGCAGTCCGTACTTCTACCCCGTCGTCCTTCACCGTCATCTCCACGGCGTGATCGTCGATCACCTTTGCGCCCTGAGACGACGCCGATGCGCTCATCGCAGCTACGTAGTCGCGCGGGTTGATCCGGCCCGCATCCTGTGACTGGTAGCCGATGGTCTCGGTCGGCTCAAAGTGGAAGAACGGGAAGCGTTCGTTGGCGTCGGAGCCTGAGATCACTTCGGGCCGGTTGCCGGTGAATTGCTCGGCGTGGTCAACGGAGCGTTCCACGACAGCCCGGTCGTGGTGGATGCGCGTGTATCCGATCTGTTCAAAGAAGTTGATGCCGGTGGACTTTTCTAGCTCCCGGTAGCGGTTTACCGAGGTTGCGCCGAGTTCTGACCATACAGGGTCTTCGTCCAGTGAGTGTGCGTTCCGTCCCTGGTCGTGGTGGCTCGACTTTGGGACGGCGTGGTCGGCTGTGGCCATCGCTTCTGTCGGCCCGAGGACGGCAACTGAGTCGGACTGCGCAGCGAGGTGCATGGTGGCGGCGGCGCCCATGATGCCGCGGCCGATGACGAGTTGGCGGTAGTTGTTAGGCATGTGGTTTGTTGGCCCTGAGACGCGAGTGATCGTTGTGGTAGCAGAAGGTTTTCCCTCACCCTAGCCCTCTCCCACCGGGAGAGGTTGCAGTAACAACGACTCGCCCCGGCCTAGCTCCCGCCGCAAGTGTCGTAGGCCAACGCGATCATGCACTTGGTTGCCGAGATGAGGCTTGCGATGCCTACCGATTCGTCGGTCCCGTGCGCCTTCGAGAGCGTCGGGTCGTCGTCCGGGTGTACGCCGTTGAAGCCGTAGGTGACGATTCCCAGATTTCGAGTGAACCGTGAGTCGGTGAAGCCGTTGCTTACCGCTGGGACCCACTGGATATCGTCCCGGGATACGGCCAGCGCCTGCGCTCTCTTGATCGCCTCGGCAAGCTC
>CAUZRH010000110.1:0-5803 GCA_963582115.1 Dehalococcoidia bacterium | reverse complement strand
ACGCGTCGTGCGATGAGATGAGAGTACTGGGAGCCGAAGTCCATTATGATGACAGTTTCCGGCTCAGTCGTATCCTGATCTGGGCGTCCTCCTCGAACTCGCTCACCCTGAGCGATCTCGAGATAGGTTGCGACCTCGATGTCGCCGGTCGTGGATACCCGGCGGCTATCTGCGACCGCTTGTTCCAGAGCTTCTTGAGGGGTCTGCGCGGCGTCTTCTGGCATAACTCCTGATTTAAGGATGCACGGCTGAATTGGCGTGTCCATACGGCCGGCGCTTAAGGGCTATCAATGAGACGTTCAAAGCTAGCACCCGTGGTAAACTCCGTCAACGTAAATCGTTCGTGGGCTTGGTCATCCGGACTGCTGTTTCATGAGACCATCGCTCACTTGTCACATCGGGCCTTGACGATGAATCCGGGAGTAACACGATGCCCCGCAATGGACTTCAACTTTGAACGAGACCGCAGGCGAAAGCGGGCAGGACCAATCTCAAATCGATTCTGTGAAGACGGCGGCGTCGTCGATACAGGGTGGGGGAGTAGTCGCTTTCCCAACCGATACCTTCTACGGACTGGGTGTTGATCCCTTTGATGAGCGGGCGGTAAAGCGGCTCTTTGAGGCCAAAGGAAGACCTGCGAACAGCCCGGTTCCGTTGCTTATTGCTTCGCCTGTGGATCTGCCGTTGATCTCCAGCGAGATACCCGACGGCGCGCTGGCGCTCGCAAATGTGTTCTGGCCTGGGGCTCTGACTCTGGTTTTTCGAGCGGTCGATCGGCTGCCGGATGTAGTATCAGCAGGCGCGGGGACCGTTGGCGTACGGGTGCCGGACCATTCAGCTCCGAGGAAGATCGCACGCGCGTTTGGAGGACCGATTACCGGAACGTCCGCAAATATCTCGGGGGAGCCGCCAATGAAATCGGCGACGGATGTGAAGGCGGCGTTCGGGGATGCGCTAGATTTCGTGATGGAAGGCGTGTGTGGAGCGCACGACGCAGCCTCGACGGTCGTAGACTTTACGGTCACGCCTCCGCAGGTGCGACGACATGGTGCGGTATCGCTGGATGCGCTCCGGGCAGTGTGCCCTGAAGTCGTTGGGTGAAGTTCCTAAGCGACGTACTCGCGGGGGCACCTGGCTGATATATCTACTCCTACTGGCATATATAAACGAACGGTGACGCCCACATATGACGACGATGTCCGGTGAACCTCCGGTCGGGTTGATAGGACGGCAGGATGAGCTTGAAGCCGCGCTGAAGTCGCTGGTGGCTGATCGAACGTTGCCCCTCTACCGAATGATGGACTATCACATGGGCTGGTCTGAGACGACGGGCGAGGCTCGAATATCTGCGCCGCCTCTGCGCGTCCACGGCGCTCTCACGCTACTTGCCTGTGAGTCGCTGGGCGGTAATTTTTCGGATGCACTGCCTCACGCCAGTTCTGTCGAATACCTGTACAACCACATCCTGATCCACGACGACGTCCGCGACGGTAACTCTGAGCGGGATCGTCGTGCTTCCGTGTGGTGGTCCTGGGGGCCGGCTCAGGCCATCAACACGGGCGACGGTATGCACGCCCTCGCACGTTTGGCGTTGTTTGAGGCACGAAACTCCGGTGTCACTTCTGAATCGGTGGCTGACGCGATACGCGTGCTGGACGAGGCAAATCTTGAAACATGTGAAGGCCAGTACCGGGATATCACGTTGCAAGAGCGACTCGATGTCGGCGTCGACGAGTATCTGTCGATGTGCGAATCCCAGACGGGGGCGCTACTTGCGTGCGCTGTTCAACTTGGTGCGCTGGCCTCTGGGGAATCCGACGACGCCACTGCCACTGTCTCTGTTTCTGGGGCGTTGAACGTGTTCGGGCGAAAACTTGGCACCGCCATACGTGTTGCAGATGACTGTGATCTGTTCTGGCCGAATGGAGAGCGTGACGAGACCCGGCAGGGTCGGCTTGTCGCCAAGAAGAAGAGCCTTCCAGTCGCTCACGTCATCGCAGATGGAACCCCCACGGACCGACGCAGGATTGGCGAGATCTACATGGAACGTGTGATTGACCCGGAATCGGCGAAGACTCTTGTAGAGATACTGGACGCCGCCGGGGCCAGGAAGTTCTCGACCGACACTATTACACGCTTGCTTGATGAGGCAGAGTCAGCCCTCATTGGCGCAAATCTCTCAGCAGTAGCCGTACAGAAATTAACTGAAGCAGCCCGGTACCTGGCGACACCGGATGGACTCGCATCTACCGATTTAGTTACCGACGGAGGGGCCTAGATGCCCACAGCAGGAAAAAAGACCGTCGAGGACATCGATCTGCAGGGCAGTCGAGTCCTCATGCGCGTGGACTTCAACGTACCGACGTCGTTCGACCAGGAGGGCGACGTCCAGATCTCGGATGACTCCCGGATTCAAGCCGCGTTGCCGACCATCGAATATCTGAGAGATCGTGGTTGTCGAGTAATGCTCTGCTCTCACATGGGACGGCCTGAAGGTGAAGTGGACCCGGACCTGCGTCTCATGCCGGTACGGGAGAGGTTGTCTGAGCTACTGGGCGCTGAGGTCGTGGACGCTCGTGGCCCTGCCGGTAAGGTCCCCATGTTGGTTATGGAAGGCATGGAGCCCGGAGATGTCGGGTTGCTTGAAAATCTGCGCTTCAACAAGCGTGAAGAGGCAAATGACCCGGGATTTGCACACAAGCTTTCGACCCTGGGTGATGTATTTGTGAACGACGCCTTCGGCACGGCGCACAGGGCTCATGCGTCAACGGTCGGGATCGCCGGGCACATGCCTGCGGTGGCCGGACTGTTGATGGCGCGTGAACTGGAGATGCTGGGCAGGTGCCTGGATAGTCCGGATAGACCGGTGGTCGCCGTAATCGGCGGCACAAAGGTGTCGGACAAGATCGCCGTGCTGACGCATCTCGCCAGCAAAGTGGACACGGTGTTGGTCGGCGGAGGGATGGTTGCCGCCTTCCTGGCCGCTTCCGGGCACATGGACGCTAATACTGACGACTTGCCAGAGATTGAAGCGGCACGATCGCTAATGAAGGACTCTACGGCCCGGATCCTAATCCCTACAGATGTCATCTCGGCTGCCGAGTTATCCGAATATTCGGAGCCAACTACAACGGGCGTGACCAATATTTCTGTCGGGGCGTTGGTGTTGGATATTGGGCCTGAATCTGCGGCGACTTACGCGGCGGAGATCGCTAGCGCAGCGACGGTAATCTGGAACGGGCCGATGGGCGTATTTGAGTGGCCCGCATTTGCCGTCGGAACGACCGCGGTAGCGCAGGCGATTGCAGCAAACGAAGATTGCGTGAGCGTGGTCGGTGGAGGGTCAACTGCAGAGGCCGTTGGTGCACTGAGGCTCCGTGACCGGATCACACATGTTTCTACAGGCGGTGGGGCATCGCTGGAGTTTCTTGAGGGCAAGACGCTTCCGGGAGTGGCGGCGTTACTTGACGGTATTGAACTTGAACCTGAATCTGATGACGAACCCACAGAAGAATCGGATCAATAGTTGGATAGAGGGGCATACATGCGAACTCCGGTAGTGGCAGGCAACTGGAAGATGAACACGACTATCGCCGATGCGTCCGCACTAGCGCGATCCGTTGTGGCAAGCATCGACGGAATCACGGGCGTAACGACAGTGGTTTGCCCGCCGGCGGTTTCTCTGGTCCCTGTATCGATGGCGCTCGGTGGATCGAACGTGTTCATTGGAGGCCAAAATGTCAGCGCAGAGGAGCAAGGCGCGCACACGGGAGAACTCTCCGCCGACATGCTGTCCGGACTCTGCACGTACGTCATCATCGGCCACTCTGAGCGGCGGTCCATGTATGGCGAGAGTGACGAGACTACCGCAGCGAAGACCGAGGCAGCACTCGCTTACGGTCTGCGTCCGATCGTGTGCGTGGGCGAGTCGCTTGAAGTCCGAGATTCAGGCGACGCAAACTCATACGTTGCCGCGCAGGTGACTGGAAGCCTGTCGGGGATTTTCGATCTGTCCCAGATCGCTATCGCTTACGAACCTGTGTGGGCCATAGGTACGGGGCGGGCCGCTTCCCCGGATATTGCACAGGAGATGGCGTCCACGATTCGTGATGCCTTGGCGTCGCTGTATTCGAAAGAGATAGCCGACCAAACCCCGATTCTGTACGGCGGAAGCGTGAACGGCGACAACGCAGCCTCATATGCAGTGTCGCCCGATGTCGATGGCGCTCTGGTCGGTGGCGCTGCCCTGGATGGTGTGTCCTTTGCAAAAATCGTTGAAGCGTTTGCAGCGTCCGTTTAGCGGACGGGTTATCTGCTAGCCAGCGATGCCAACGACACCAGACAAGAACATGACCGGTTCTAAGCCACGAATTTTGGTCGTAGTAGGGCCTACCGCCGCGGGCAAGACGGCACTGTCCGTCCACCTGTCGCAGGCGTTCAACGGCGAGGTGGTCAACTCAGACTCCCGGTTGTTCTACCGGGGATTCGACATCGGGACGGCCAAGCCATCAGCCCAGGAGTTGGCGGCAGCGACTCACCACCTGATCGATTTTTTGGAGCCGGAAGACTCTTTCGGTCTGGCCGATTATCTCGACGCGGCAAGAGCAGCTGTAGGAGAGATAACAAATCGCGGGGCGTTGCCTTTGCTGGCTGGCGGGGCGGGCCAGTACGTCTGGGGATTGCTGGAGGGTTGGAATGTGCCCCGGGTTCCGCCAAACGCTGAACTGCGTGCAGAGCTGGAGAGGGTCGCAGATGAACAGGGTGGTGAGGTGGTGTTCGCTCGACTACAAAAGGTGGACCCGGATGCGGCGGAACGTATCGACTCCCGGAACGTTCGACGTGTGATTCGCGCAATAGAGGTGGCTGAGGCGGGCGAGAACACCGGTCCAAGAAAGGCCGAAGAGCCTCCGTACGATGCGCTAATACTTGGCTTACGTATGGGCCGTGAACAGCTTTATTCGCGGATCGATACTCGTATCGATGGGATGATGATTGCAGGCTGGGTTGATGAGGTGCGGGCGATGGTAGCCAAGGGCATCCCGTTGTCTGCACCGGCGATGACCGGCATTGGATATCGAGAGCTGGCCGGATACCTCGCTGAAGAGCGGACCTATGCTGACGCTGTGCATGCCACAAGGAAGGCCACGCGTAGCCTGGCGCGTCATCAGGACAACTGGTTTTCTCACGACGATGACCGCATCAAATGGCTTGATGCGAGCGACCCTGAGGCGGCATCTGCGGCAGCAGATGACATGGTGTCGGCGTGGCTGTCTGAAGCTGTATCAAACTAAGAATATGGCAAAACACAACCCTAAAATATCTATTTACCCCGTGCCTGTTTGTCTTTAGAATGTCACGTTCCGGGGTCCAGGGTGCCCTAAAAATATTCTAGGCTTTTCGGGTCAATTTATTAGAGATATAGGAGCCATTTTTGGCGCTGCCATTCGTCAAGCTGCACGGAGCCGGAAACGACTACATCGCCATCGACGGTCGGAGGATCGACCGGGACTGGGGCGACCTGTCAGTCGCCATGAGTCGGCTCAATTTTGGGGTCGGATCTGACGGGATAACGCTCGTACAGGAATCTGACATCGCTCAGGTCCGTATGCGGATCTACAACCCCGACGGATCCGAAGCCGAGATGAGCGGAAACGGCATCCGGCTCTTTGCCAAGTTCGTGATCGATCGCAAGATCGCCATTCCCGGCCCTGATGGTCTGATAGTGGAGACCGGCGGCGGCGTTCGTACGGTAATTCCGACGATGGACGGCGAACTAATGACGGCAGCGCGTGTGGCGATGGGC
>CAUZRH010000109.1:0-5819 GCA_963582115.1 Dehalococcoidia bacterium | reverse complement strand
TCTGTGATGCCACCGCACTGCCCGACGTCCATCTGAATGATCGAGGCTGCGCCCTTCTCAAGCAGATTGGAGAACTCGTACTTGGTCACAAGCCGCTCGCCGGTGGCGATAGGGATGCTGGTAGACCGGGCGACCCTCACCATCTCCTCGACGTTCTCCGGCGGGACCGGCTCTTCAAACCAGTACGGGTTGTACGGTTCAAGGATGTGGGCCACGCGGATGGCGCTGAACGTGCTCAGCTGGCCGTGAGTGCCGATGCCGATCTCAAGTTCGTCGCCAACGGCGTCCCTCATGTTTTTGAAGATCGCTTCGGCGTTCTTGATCTCTTTCAGGGGAATATCCCGAGGTATCGGGTACATCGGCATGAAGGGGTCAAGCTTGCAGGCGGAGTTGCCTTCCTCAAGCAGCTTGATGGCGGCCTCACCGGCCAGTGCTGGGTCTGCCTGGATCTCCCGCATCCCCGGCACGTAGGCGTACGCACGAAGCTTCTCGTGGTACTTGCCGCCTAGCAGATTGTAGACCGGCTGATTGGTCGCCTTTCCGCGGATGTCCCATAGGGCCATGTCGATCCCGCTGATGACCGGGGTTGCGTACAGGCTGGGGTGTCGGAAGTCGTGTCGGGAGGCGTACATACGGTCCCAGATCCGTTCGGTATTGAACGGGTCTTCGCCGATGACGTACTGCTCGACCAGTTCCTTGATCAGGTAGATCTGCGTCTTCATGTCTTCGAGGCTGTTCGAGTACGCCCCGCCGGTGATGCGCTCACCCAGACCTGTGATGCCCTCGTCCGTGTGCAGCTCTATGAACAGCCACCAGCGGCCACCAATAAACGGCTCTACGTTCCGAACGACCTTTGTATCGAATCCGGTTACCTTCAACGTATTCTCCTGATCCTGTTAATAGCGGCCATGAGCGATCCTTGCCCGTGATGCGGCGGATGATACAGCGATCTTCTAACTGAATCCCGCCGAATCCCGGAGAGATCCAACTCCGGTAATCGGGCAAAGCTGCGGCACATCCGGGAATCATCCCACCATTTGATGTACAGTCACCGTTGTTCACCACGATCGAGGATATCTCAATGAAAATTACCGACATCACCACAACTCCTCTTAAAACAGGCAAAGGCCTCCTGCGCATTCAGACGGATGCCGGGGTCGAAGGCTGGGCCGAGTCTCCGGGCACAAACCCTGGCGTACCGGGCAAGAACGGCGCTGTTTTTGAGGCGTATCTCGAAAGCATCATCAAGCCGGTTCTGATCGGCGAGGATCCCCTTCAGATCGACCGCCACTGGGAGACGCTTGCCATGGGCAAGGATGACCGGCTGTTCAAGCTTCCGGCAAACGTCGTCGGCGTTATCGACGTCGCCCTGTGGGACCTCATGGGCAAAGAGGCCGGACTACCGGTCTACACCCTGATGGGCGGCGCAGCTCGCACCGACATCGAGCTCTACTGGTCGACTGGCTCGGGCTGGCGAATGCAGCCGGAAGAAATGCTGGACCTGGTCAAGCAGGGCTGGGACATGAACTTCCGGGCCTTCAAAATTCGCATGGATTGGAAGGGCTGGAGGCAGGACTCCGACCCCGAGAAGGACTACCAGATGTTTAAGCTGGTCCGTGAGTTCCTGTCGGACGGAAATTACTTGGGGTTCGACGCCAACAACGGCTACTCAGTATCGACCGCCATCCAGCAGGGTCGACGCTTTGAAGAGCTTGGAATCGACCACTTTGAGGAGCCTATTCCCAACTGGAACCTGACCGGCTTGAAGCAGATCGCAGACACCCTGGATGTCGCCGTTTCGGCGGGCGAGCAGGACGCTTACAGGTGGTGGTTCCAGAGCCTGATCCTGCTGGGTGATCCCGACATTCTTCAGCCGGACATCCTCAGCGCAGGAGGCCCGTCCGAGGTGAAGCGGATCTGCGACATGGCGACCACGCTGGACAAGCCGGTCATGCCGCACAGCCCGCAGGCGGGGATCAACAGTATGGCGTCCCTGCATGTGTATTCCACGGTCCAGAACGCAACACGCCCACACGAATTCTCGACGGAGTTCTCAGGCCCGTTGGACGATGTCGCAAACCTGTACGGCGATGGCGTCATCCCCAAGGACGGCCACATGATCTTGAGCGACCGGCCCGGACTTGGGATTGAACTCAACGAAAAAGCGGTGGCGGATCTGACGCTGAAATAGGGGTTGCGCGGTGGGGTGATCGTTCTCTCTCTCACGGTCGGGAGAGGGCATAGGGTGAGGGGTGAATGGCCGGATTGTGATCCGGCCATGCGTCCAGCGCGTTGTCGCGTGACTCCGCCCTTCGAGAGCCCCAGGGTGAGTGCTTCGCAGGATGGGTTCCTTGCAGGGATTGCTCTCGCGTGACCCGTATGGCGTAGAAGCCTGAGTGGTTGGTACGCCCACAGGCAACATAACTGGTTAGCATTTCCTCCTTCCGCTGATCAAATCCGTTTACCCAAAACAAAGGTCATTTCTCAGATGAGGATCACTGACGTTAAGCCGTACGCCGTATGGGTCGGGCATCGAAATCAGATGCTTGTCAAAGTCGAGACCGACGAAGGAATATACGGGTGGGGCGAGTCTGGATTCTCTGGCCGTGAGCTTGGCGTCAAAGGGATCGTCGAGCACTACCGGGAGTTTCTGCTCGGTCGCGATCCGATGCGGCGTGGAGCGCTGTGGCAGGAGATGTACCGGAGCCAGTACTTTGAGGGTGGCCGCACACTTACTGCTGCGATCTCGGCCATCGATATTGCCCTGCACGACATCGTTGGCAAGAAGCTTGGCGTGCCGGTGTACGAGCTGCTTGGCGGCAAGAACCGGGACACCATCCCGGTGTTTGCCACTACTTCGGCCCCGTACGGCCCGGAGATGATAGACGAGGCCAGAGAGTTCATGGCGCGTGGCATCACGGCGTTCCGGATGTCGTACGACAAGATGGGGACCGACACAGATGGTTTGTTTGAGCCGCGGGAGTCGATGGCTAATTCGGCCGAGTGGCTCATCAAGACGCGCGAGGCGCTGGGCAATCACGCCATCATCGGCATCGACTATCACCACAGGTTGAACGTCGCCGAGACGGCATCGTTCTGCCAGATGATGCCGCCACACACCCTGGACTTCATCGAAGAGCCGATCCGAGACGAGACGCCTGAAGCGTATGAGTCTCTGCGTAAATTGACGGACGTCCCGTTCGCCATCGGAGAGGAGTTCGCTTCCAAGTGGCAGTTCCTGCCATACATCGAGCGCGGAATTATGAACTACGCGCGGGTGGACATATGCAACGTCGGCGGCTTCACCGAATCGATGAAAGTAGCCGGTTGGGCCGAGAGCCACTATATCGACCTGATGCCACACAACCCTCTTGGCCCTATCTGCACAGCCGCCTCCGTCCATCTGAGCGCGGCCGTACCGAACTTCTCCTGGCTAGAGGTCAACATGGAGCGTGCAGAGAACCCGGACCTCGAGATTTTTCCTGAGCAGGTACTTTTTGAAGGTAACGGATACGCGGTGCCAGACAAGCCGGGACTTGGTGTCGAAGTAGACGAAAGCACGCTAAACGTGCCATTCAAGTTCTGGGATCCGCCGCACCTGCATCGACGGGACGGCTCGGTCACTAACTGGTAAAAAATCGGGAGGCAAGAGATGGCAAACGACGGACCAAAACTCAAAGTCTCGGGAATCGGGGTGGGGGGGGGGCTCAGGTGCACTGATCCGGAAGCCCTGTCAGGGTGGTATCAAGAGCACCTGGGCGTGATGGCGGTGTCTGAAAGAGGCGCCTGGGAACAGCAAGCGGAGCCGACGGTGTTCGCCCCGTTCCCGGCGAGAGCCACTTCGAGACGGTGGAGGTGGCTCTCAAAGAGGTCGACTACGCCCCACCGGCCGACCCGATGTAGCTGTCGGATCTCGAAGCTACGACGTCTGATGGCTAACCCGGGTCCGCTAGGGGACTGACACCCAACCCCGGTACGTCAGTACATGATTCCCGTATCGGGCGAGATTGAGGTCACGGTCAGCGACGGTTCCAAAGGCACGTTCGGCCCGGGTCGAACGCTGCTACTGGAGGATCAGTCAGGTAAGGGTCACTACTCCGAGATCATCTCGTCAGAACCGGCGGTAGTGGCGGTCATCCATATGCCTGACTGAGTAGCGCCAGAGGGGGGCGTGTTGGCGCACGTTATATGCCTGCTCCTACACGTTCGAATCGTCGCTAACGTCCTTGTCCGGCATCCCCACTCGTATCGCCTCTTCCAATCGCATCGGTTCAAGCGATGACACAAAATATTCGCGCCGCTTTCCGGCCTCTTGAAGCACCACTACTACTCCCGCGGACACCCCCGGCATGCTCCACGCCCGGCGCCCCAGCGGACCACGGCTGTAACCCCAGCCGCCGTAGCGCGTCCAGCGATACCCATATGTATGGATCGATTCGATCTGGTCGATCACAACTTCGTGCCGGACTACCCCGTACTCAAATGTGAACAGGCCGCCTGAGACCTTGATACGTAGTTCCAGGAAGTTCAGATAGGCGAACAAAAACGCAGCACCTGAGATCAGCGCAGGGATCCACGACATTAATCCCTGTCCGCCGCTGATCTCCCCCGAACCGATCCTCACCCCGATGGTGGAAATCAACAGCACCAGCGCCGTCAGAAGCACCCAACGGAGCCATTGGGGTGCTTCCAATTTCTCTTCGTATGTGCCGGTTGTAGTCAAGTTGTCGTCCATCAGAACGAGGTAGCCCCTCTAATTATTTTTTTGACCGTCTGGAATGTTAACTATGGCCCTTTTTACCGTTCGTACCAGAGTAAAGGGCGTAGCTCGGCTCAAATATCGTTTAAACGGCACAGCCAGCCATGCGCACAAGTTCTTAACGGTAACCTGTGTCGTGTTGACGCCCTATTAGGCCCACCCTAATATGGCCGTACTGGAAATGTCGGCGGGCCTACCTCAAAAAACGGCCCGTCAACCCCAGGCAGGACGGTCGAGGAGGTACTTATGGACCTCGCCCTGACTGCCGTAATAACGGCTCTACTGGTCGGCTCTGTGGCGGGTGTAATTACCTATGTGCGCAGCGCCTTAACCTCCCGACGGCAAGAAGCCGCCCGGGTCGCGGCAGAACAACAGATTCGCCGGGCTGACGCACGCAGCAAGGAAATACTGCTCGAAGCCAAAGAAGAAGGAATAAGGACCAGAACCGCTGTTGAAGCGGGAATCCGAGCCGAACGGCAGGAAATACAAAGACTTGAAAGTCGCGTTGAACAACGCGAAGAGACGCTGGAAAAGCGTTCCGGTGCTCTCGATGAACAGAACACGAGCCTGGAACGTTTCCAGGCGCAACTTGAAACTGAACGTACGGACTTTGAAGAAGGCCGGACGAAGGAACTCGCAAGACTAGAAGAGATCTCCACTCAGGAAAACCAAAGACTGGAAGAGATCTCTGGACTGTCAGCAAGTGACGCACGTCAAATGCTGATGTCTCGCGCCGAAGAGGCGATCGAGTTTGATCTGGCGCGCCGCTACCGCGATGCGGAAGTGGAGGCGCGAGAACGTTCAGAAGGACTTGCCCGTAATGTCCTCGCGGGAGCGATTCAAAGACTGGCTTCTGACGTAGTGTCGGACAGTTCTGTTTCCTCAGTCCCGCTCCCAAACGACGATATGAAGGGCAGGCTCATCGGCCGTGAAGGTCGAAACATCCGCGCCATTGAGGCGGCAACCGGCGTCGACTTGATAATCGACGAGACGCCGGAAGCGGTCACGATCTCGTGTTTTGACCCGATTCGTCGGGAAGTGGCACGGATTGCACTGGCGA
>CAUZRH010000108.1:0-5859 GCA_963582115.1 Dehalococcoidia bacterium | reverse complement strand
TACCCAACCTCTCACCAAGCCTCTTGCCCGTCATCTTTGGCCACCAGTAGTAGCCACCGGCGAACAGTCCCAGGATGGCTCCACCAAACAGGACGTAATGGAAGTGGGCGACGATGTAGTAGGTGTCTTGCTGCTGTGCGTCTGTCGGCGGTGAAGCGTGGGTAACACCACTCAGGCCGCCGATGATGAACATGGCGATGAACCCGAGCGAGAACAGCATCGATACGTTGAGATTTAACTTCCCGCCCCAGGTCGTGGCGATCCAGTTAAAGATCTTCACTCCCGTTGGAACCGCTATCAACATCGTTGATATGGCGAACGCGGAGTTGGCGGCAGGGCCAAGGCCGACGGTGAACATGTGGTGGCTCCATACGAACCAGCCCATGAATCCGATAACGGCACCAGCGAAAACGACTGCCGGATAACCAAACAGAGGTTTTCTGGAGAACACCGGCAGGGTTTCAGAAACGATACCCATCGCCGGGAGGATCAGGATGTACACCTCGGGGTGGCCGAACAGCCAGAACAGGTGCTGCCACAGAACCGGGTCGCCCCCGGCTGCCGGGTTAAAGAAGTTCGTGTCCCATACACGGTCCAGTGAGAGTTGAATAAGGGCGACGGCGATGATCGGCATCGCAAGCGCCATCAGGACGCTCGTAATCAACGCCATCCAGACGAACACCGGCATCTTCATCAGGCTCATGCCCGGCGCCCGCATGTTCAGGATAGTGACGACGAAGTTGAACGACGCCGCCAGCGACGCAACACCCAGCGTTGTGAGGCCGAGCGCCCAGAAGGTCACCCCGTCGCCCGGGCTGTAGGTGTTTCCGGTCAGGTTGGCATAGCCAAACCAGCCGGCGTCAGGCGCTCCGCCAAGGACGAAGCTCAAGTTCAGGAAGATCGAACCAAACAGGAAGGTCCAGTAGCTGAATGCGTTAAGTCTTGGGAACGCAACGTCACGTGCGCCAATCATCAACGGAATCATCCAGTTGAAGAAAGCAGCTGACATCGGCATCACGACCAGGAACACCATCGTGGTGCCGTGCATCGTGAAGAGCTGGTTGAAGAGCTCGGGCGAGATCAGGTCGCTCTCGGCCTGAGCAAGCTGGGCCCTGATTATCAGGGCTTCGACCCCGCCAATCAGGAAGTACAGGAAAGCTGTGACACCGTACATGGTGCCAATACGCTTGTGGTCAACCGTGCCAATCCAGCTCCACAAGCCTGTGTAGCTGGTCGGGCGTCTGATCAACGTTGGAAAAGCGATCGTGGTCAACTATGGCCTCCGGTGTATGGGGCTTGGGCGGTCCTGCTTTCAAACAGGGTGCCGTGCGCCTGCCGCACCACCAATTTCCTAGAGTGACTTCAGGTAAGCGATAAGGTCGTCGAGTTGTTCCGTAGACAGTGTCGTGCCGAAGCCGGAGGGCATGGCAGGCGGGAAGCCGTCAACGATGACCGCTCCCGGCTCAACAATGGATTGACGGATATAGGCATCGTCACCACGTGACGAAACTCCAGCCAGGCCCGGTCCGACAACAGGGTCCGCACCAGTTGAGTGGCAGCCGGAACAGTTCCCTGCAAAGGTAGCGGCACCGCGTTCAATCGCGGTGCCGCTAGAACCCCCGGCGGGTTCCATTACAGCATCGGCAGCAACCGGCTTCAGTTCTAGCAGGTAGGCCGCAATTTGCCGGACATCATCCGAGGACAGCGAGTTGTTCCGATACGGAACAGCCAGCTCCTTCATTCGGGTGCCTTCCTTGATGTCGTCAGGGTTGGCGATCCATTCAATGAGGTTCTCAGCGTTCAGATCGATCAGGCCGGCACCGAGGGTTTCTCGGGTGCCAAAGTGCGTCAGGTTTGGCGCAGCGATGACGACGGCATCTTCCTGGTTGTCCAAGTAGGCCGAGCGCAATCCGGCGAGCCGGGTGCGTTCATTACGTGCGGCGGGAGCCTGCCAGGTGTTTGTGGAGTGACATGTGCTGCAGTTGGCGGCGAACAATGACTGACCGGCAATCGCATCGCTGCTGACGAGCTCAACGGGTGGCCTTCGCATGGAGTCCAGCCATTCCTGGAACTCTGCGGGTTCTTCAGCCTTGACACGGAAACGCATCTTGGCATGGGCCTCGCCGCAGAACTCTGCGCACTGTCCAAAGAAGAATCCTGCCTCGTCCGCCTTCATGTTTATCTCGCGGACATCTCCAGGAACTATGTCCAGTTTTCCGGCCAGCTTTGGCACCCAGAAACTATGGATGACATCGTCGGAGTGCATCGTGAAGTTGACCCACTGCCCGACAGGAATGTGGATCTCGTTCGACGTTACTACATCCTCACCCGGGTACTCGATCTCCCACCACCACTGGTGAGCTCGGATACTGATGTCCAGCACTGGGCCTTCGTTTGTGGGTGGCTCTTCGTGGTCATAAATAATCTTCACCGTCGGAATGGCGATGGCGATCAAAATAAATACCGGGATGATGGTCCAGATAATTTCCAGCTTGGTGTTGCCGTGTATCTGGGCCGGCAAGGAGTCATCAGAACCCCGTCGCCGGAACTTCAGGACTGAGTAGATCAAAGCGCCCTGAACGAGCACGAATACCAGTACTGCTATCCAGAAGATGAATATGAAGAGATTCGCCTGTGTGTCGGCAATGGGACCACTGGTCCCAAAGGTCGACTGGGCGTCCTCTTTGTTACACGCGACCAGTAGGGCCGGAGCAACAGTGAATAGAAACAGGAAGCGCGAGCGCACGGGGCGCAGCAAACGACGCAAGTTCATTGCGGAGAAATGGGTCCTTCGTCAGAGCAGTGAACGGAACCGGAAGAAATAAGGTTCGGCAGCTTGCGGATTGCCATTCGTGCTTTTTTGAACAATCGGCGAAAGGATAGCAGGTGCCATATGACGCTGCAACACAAGAACGTAATCTGAAATACAAAAGTTAGTGAGGTCATTAAGCGTCAGTTCACCCGTCGGGCGATCCGATCGAAACAACCATAGGTGCAGCAGTTAAAAGCTACAGGTGAGACTGGTCACCGGCGTAGCACCCGTGGATAATTTAGTCCTATGACAATCAACGAATCTCCGATACTCGTTATAGCCACCCGTAATCCCGGGAAGGTGCGTGAGTTCCGGCAGTTACTTGATGGCCTGCCGTTCAATGTGATGTCGCTAGATGATCTTGGCATCGAGATCGAGGTCGAAGAGACGGGAACGACCTTCGCCGAAAACGCGCAACTCAAGGCAGAGCAATATCACGCCGGAAGTGGAGAGCTAACGCTGGCCGACGACTCGGGCATCGAGGTCGATGCGTTGAACGGTCGGCCCGGGGTTCATTCCGCTCGATATGTTCGACCCGGCCAGACGGATGAAGAAGGTCGAGACCGAATGCTGGAAGAGATGGTAGATGTTCCGGGTTGGGACCGGCAGGCGCGCTATCGCGCTCTGATAGCTATCGTCGGCCGGGCGACCGGGGGTGAGGTTCAGCTTTTTGAGGGAGCATGCGAGGGTGCGATAGCACATGGGCCGATAGGCGATGGAGGTTTCGGCTACGATTCGATCTTCTGGCTGGTCGGCGAGCGGCGCACAATGGCGGAGATGTCCGCGTCGGAGAAGGACGTCATAAGTCATCGTGGAATAGCGACAAGAGAAGCAGTTTCGTATCTGAAAACGCTGGCTTGAGAGAAGCCGTTTCTGGTCTTATGACAGGGACGTGGCCTTGGCTGCGTGTAAGCAGTAAGTAACTAAACAAGTGGAAACTTGAGTTAAGTCGAGCGACCTGCTCGGTAATCTCATCCACTCGTCGTACAATTGGACTTCATGACACTCGATAGAGTCGACGGCCCGCCCGACGTTTTTGGTCGTCATCTGCGCGATCTACGGATTTCGGTCACAGACCGTTGCAACTTCCGCTGCCCGTACTGCATGCCGGCCGAAATTTACGGCGAGCGATACGAGTTCCTGCCAAAGCCAGAGATTCTCACGTTTGAGGAGATCATCAGGCTGGCCCGGTTGTTTACACAGATCGGCGTACGCAAGATAAGGCTAACGGGCGGCGAACCGTTGCTTCGTATGGGCCTACCCGGCCTGATAGAGAATCTCATAGCGCTGGACGGTATCGAAGATATCGCCCTGACGACAAACGGATATCTTCTTGCCGACCAGGCAGAAACGCTCAAAAAAGCGGGCCTGTCCAGAGTGACGGTGAGCTTCGACACCACGGATGAAGACGTCTATAAGTCGATGAACGGCCGCGATTTCGGTACCGAGCGCGTTCTCGCCGGGATCGCAGCGGCTGAAGAGGTTGGGCTGAACCCGATCAAGATCAACGCCGTCGTACAGAAGGGTGTCAACGATCACACGATCGTGGATCTGGCACGTCACTTCAAAGGCACCGGTCACATCGTTAGATTTATTGAGTTCATGGACGTCGGCACGGTAAATTCGTGGGACGCAGACGCCGTAGTAACGGCATCCGAGATCGCCGAAGCGATCAACGCCGAGTTCCCAATCACCCGTTCCGCACCCGGTTACCCGGGAGAGGTAGCGACTCGCTGGTCGTACGACGATGGATCGGGCGAGATCGGAATCATTTCATCTGTCTCTGAACCGTTCTGTGGTGATTGCACCCGTGCCCGGCTAAGCACCGACGGTCAGCTCGTGACATGTCTCTTCGCCGCAGGTGGAAAAGACCTCAAGGGTCCACTGCGGGCTGGCGCCAGTGATGCCGAAATGCTCGAGATGATGACGGGAATCTGGTCGACGAGAAAAGACCGTTATTCGGAATTAAGGGCCTTTCAGGCGGGACAGGATCCGACGATCGTGGACGGTGCGGCGTCAACACGAACAACCGGCGCACCGGTCCCAGAGGGCATCAGGAAGATCCGTCGCAAAAAGGGCAAGATAGAGATGTACCAGATAGGCGGTTGATCCCGGTTATCTGGGTTATCTGGCCCCTTTGCTATTGGCGCTCTTGGCCCAGTCCAGCGCCGACACCGAGTAGACGATTACGTCCTCGGTGGCCGATGCGCCGCGATCTACCCTGTGCATCTTGAAGCCAAGCCTCTCAGCAAGGGCTCGTGCCCGCATATTTCCTGCACCGGTGTGGATTGTTACCCCGTCTAACTCAAAGTGTGGGATGGCGGCGTCGACGGCGGCCCTGCAGGCGCGAATCATCAAGCCTCGGCCTTCCCACTCCCCGCCAATCCAGTAACGAACGTCTGCCGTGATGCCCTTAAATTCGGCGCTTCCGGCGTCCCCTGAGTTCAAAGTGGAGGCCTGCTCTACGTTTACCGCTCCCACGAGTTCACCAGAGTCGTAGACGAACAGGGGGGATCCCAGATCACTGTCGTGCCGGATTGAAGATCGGATCAGCGCTACCGCGTCGTCCTCGGTCCGCAAGCGTGCAGACCAGCCCGACCACCACTCAAGCCGATCCCGATTCGAATCCAGTAGTGAGTACAACTCCTCCGCGTCATCTCCACGGGGGCGCCGAAGCATCATCTGATTGTCGATCAAGATAGGTGGAGCGCCAAAGGTCAACGGCCGACCGGACGGGTCGACGTATCCCATCTCCTGCGCGCCGCGCCACTCGGACGCCAGCATCGAATACACCGCCATGTCCACGTACCCGTTGGGCAGCTTGACGGCCTGCCTTTCCACGCCTTCGTGGATGAAGCCAAGCCTCTCAGGGATCGCTCGGCTGCGCGTATTGTCCACCGAAGCCCGGATAACGACCCGGTTCATACCCTGCGCGCGCAAAAGCTCGTCGACCATCGCAGCACATGACCGTGTCGTGATACCGCGCCCTTGCTGGCCCTCTGCCAGCCAGTATCCGACTTCGGCGGCGGAATTTTGTTCCTGGATTT
>CAUZRH010000107.1:0-5884 GCA_963582115.1 Dehalococcoidia bacterium | reverse complement strand
CCACGACGGAGCCCTTATACAGCCGAACTCGGACGTCGCCGGTGACGTAGCGCATCGTGCTGTCGATCATCGCGTCGAGGTCTTCACGCATTCCGGTGAACCAGCGGCCGTCGTACACGAGGTCGGCGTACTGCTGCCCAACGTAAGCGCGCATCCGTTGCTGGTCGCGCGCCAGGCAAGCCGTCTCAAGCGCACGGAGCGCGTCATTCAGTACGACGGCTGCGGGCGTCTCGTACACCTCACGTGATTTTATGCCGACAAGCCTGTTCTCAAGATGGTCGATCCGTCCAACGCCATGCTCTCCGGCAATGTCGTTCAACTGCTCGATCAGCGGCACACCGGCCAACTCTTTGCCGTCCAAAGCTACGGGAACACCCTGCACGAACGAGATCTCGACTTCGACCGCCTCGTCAGGGGAGTCGGTCGGACGCCGAGTCCAGGAGTAGGCGTCCTCTGGTGGCTCGAACCATGTGTCCTCAAGGTCTTCGCCCTCGATGGCCTGACCCCAGAGGTTGCGATCGATCGAGTAGACGCGCTGGTCGCTTCCGACCTCACGCACGTCAAGCCCGGCCTTCGCCGCGTACAGCTTTTCCTCGTCACGGGACATGCCCCACTCGCGAGCGGGAGCAATAATTTTGAGGGGATCACCGTGGGCGGCAAGCGTCATGATTCCTGCGTCGAATCGAACCTGGTCGTTGCCCTTGCCTGTGCAGCCGTGGGCGACGGCGGTCGCACCGACCTGCCGGGCCGCCTCGACCAGTTTCTTGGCCATTAGCGGTCGTCCGAGCGCCGTGGACAGGGCGTACACGCCCTCGTACATCGCTCCGGCCTTTAGGCCGTTCCAGATGTAGCCCTCGACAAATTCGTCCCGGACGTCCCAGATCAGGGATTCGGTCACACCAGCCTGTTTGGCTCGGTCGCGCACGCCATCAAGCTCGGGGCCTGCGCCGAGGTCTACGGTGAGCGTTACGACGTCCATGTCGTACTGCTCTTGTATCCACACTGCGCTGATGGTGGAGTCCATGCCGCCTGAGTAGGCGAGCACACATTTTTCTCTTGCCATGTTTTCGACCCCTCAGGGGTTCTTATTGGGGATGTTGTTTGGGGACGGCCGCTGCGGTGCCCTTATCGGTTCTTGTTGCCAGTTTCCGTTTGGTGGCCGATCTCGAATCGGCCTCGTGGTCCCTCACCCTTGATGTATGTGGGCCTCTCCCTCAGAGAGAGGGGGCAATCTGGGAGAGTTATATCGCGAACACAAGACCGGCCCGGCGGGTTGGAGCCGGGCCGACTGTTATCAATTTTAGAGGTGACTACCTCTGGAATCTATGCCGTTGATGTGAGAGCCGGACACGCACCGTACTTCGAGAGCCTCGGTATGGTGCGCGTCCTATCGTGTGTTGACTAAGCCCCAAACACCTTGGCTAGTGCGTTGTCGAGGATGCTTACCGCTTCGTCGATCTCTTCTTCGCTTGTGTTCAGTGGCGGCATGAAGCGGATCATGTTTGGTCGCACCGCGTTAAGCAGCAGGCCGTTTGCCACCGTTTCGGTGATCACTGCGCCAGATTTATCTTCGTTCATCTGGATCGCCAGCAGCATTCCCATGCCACGGACCTCCGTGATGAAATCGTACTTCTCCATCAGTCCGGTGAGCTGGCCCTTCAGGTATGCACCGGTTTCTGCGCCCTTCTCGGACCAGCCTTCGTCGACAACTACCTTTGCTCCGGCCCAGCCCGCGGCCGTCGTTAGCGCATTGCCGCCAAAGGTCGAACCGTGGTCACCCGGCTCCAGGACGGCGAATTTCTGCTTGCACAGGAACGCTCCAAGTGGTGCGCCTGCGCCGAGGCCCTTTGCCATGCTGATGGCGTCCGGCTCGAAGCCAAACTGCTCGTACCCGAACAGCGTGCCGAGTCGGCCCATGCCGGTCTGCACTTCGTCGGCGATGAGTACGAGATCGTTCTCGTCACACCACTCCCGTACCTGCTTGAAGTAGTCAGGGGAGGGTACGTTCACTCCGCCCTCGCCCTGTACCGGCTCAAGCATCACTGCGCAGGTGTTGTCGTTGGTCGCTGCCTTAATGGCGTCGATGTCGTCGTAGTCGACGTTTACGTAGCCGGGAGCCAGTGGACGCCAGTTGTTCTGGTAGGCCGCCTGCCCGGTGGCGGCCATCATGCCCATCGTCCTGCCGTGGAAGGAGTTGTTGGCCGTGATGATCTCGTACGCGCCGTTCTTGTTGATCTTGCCGTACTTGCGGGCCAGCTTTGTGACGCCCTCGTTGGCCTCGGCCCCGGAGTTGCAGAAGAAGACCCGGTCCATGACCGAGTTGTCGATCAGTATCTGGGCTAGCTTGAGCTGCGGGATCGTGTAGAACAGGTTCGACATCTGAAGGATCTTGCCGGCCTGCTCCACGATGGCCGCGGTGACGGCGGGGTGAGAGTGGCCGACGTTCAGGACGGCCCACCCGGCGGTGAAGTCCAGGTAACGCTTGCCCTCGGTGTCGTACACGCAGGTGCCTTCAGCGTGGTCGAGGACCATCGGCATGCGGTTGACTACCTGCATGTAGTAGTCGGCTTCTATCTGCTTCCACTGCTCGCCTGTGGTGGTCATGGTGGTTCTCCTTTAGTTGCGATTGGGGTTGATCTGATTGGGATGCCCACATTCCAGGTGTTCTGGAGGGCGGGCGCAGGGCGGATAGTCAGCCGCCCCTACGGTGTGTTGTTTTGAGTGGCCTAGATGGTTCAGTCCATCGAGGCTCTTGTTCGTGTTCGCGGGAGGCTGGCAAATATACACCCCGGCCTGCTTTGGTAAGACAATCGGTAAGGCATCAGGTGATCCTCGTGCCTATGTTTTTGCCTGCGACGCACTCCAGCAGAGCGCCCGCGACCCGGCCGTCGATGATGTAACCGGCCCGCACCGTCTCAACAGCGAAAGCGCACGCTTCGATCTTAGGGATCATGCCTCCGTTTGCGATCCCGCTATCGATCAAGTCCCTTGCCTGGCGACGGGTCATTCTCGGGATGAGCCGTCGCCAGGCGTCCAGCACGCCCGACACGTCTGTCTGGAACACAAGAATGGCTGCCCCGAGTGCTGCCGCTATGTGGCCCGCCGATGTGTCGGCGTTGATGTTCAGGATGCGATCAGACCCGTCCTCTTGTACAGGCGACACATTTAGCGCAGCGGGAGCAATTACCGGGATCGCACCTGTTTCTACGATGGCCGTTATCGACGTGGCGTCCACTTTTACGATCTTGCCGACCATGCCTAGTTCGGGATCCAGGATTTCTGCCTTGAGCATGCCGCCATCGACTCCGGCCAGCCCGACGGCGTTGCCGCCCGCCGCCGAAATTTCGGCAACAAGCTGTGCGTTCACAAGACCGCAAAGTACGGCAACGGCCACATCAAGTGTGGGCTTGTCCGTCTTCCTGAGGCCGCGCACAAACTCGGGTTGAATGCCCTGGCGGCGAACCCAGTCCGAGATCACTTTGCCTCCGCCGTGTACGACGACCGGCTTCAAGCCCTGTTTCTGCAGGGCTATCAGGTCCGGCATCGTGGAGTCGCCCTCGCTTAGCGTGGACCCGCCCACCTTGACGACGACGATGTCGCCCTCTTGCGCGCCGCGTCCTACCCTAGAGACGCGTGATCCTGATACGGATGTCATGTTTCTGACCGCTTCAACCTTCTACCGCCTATGTGGTGTAGGCGGAGTTGAATACGACGTACTCCTCCGTAAGATCGCAACCCCAGGCCTCGCCAAAGCCGTCACCAACGTGAAGACTGACGCGCAAACGAACTTCGTTCTCGCCAAGTGCAGATACGACGCTCGGGACGCTGTACGAAATCGCTTTCCCGTCTTCAACGATCTGGATGTCGTTTACGAATACCTGAATCTTGGATTCGGTCAGCGGGATCTGGCTCTTACCGACGGCCATCAAGATCCGACCCCAGTTGGGGTCTCTGCCGTAAACGGCGGTCCGGACCAGCAGTGATGCGGCGACCGAGCGAGCGGCCAGGCGTGCGTCCTCATCCGTCTGCGCGCCTTCCACCGTGACTTCGATAAGCGTCTGCGCGCCTTCTCCGTCACGCGCCATTTCACGCGCCAGCCATCGGCATACGTAGTCGACCGCCTCCGCAAACGCCTCTGCGCCGTCTGAGTTGGCGGTCAGCGCAGAATTACCGGCTGCGCCGTTGGCAAGCAGAAGGACCGTGTCGTTCGTCGACTGGTCTCCGTCGATGTCTATCTGGTTGAAGCTGAGCGTGACGGCATGGGAGAGGGTTTTCTGCAAGAACCCTTTCTCGGCGGCGGCGTCCGTGGTGAGGAAAGCAAGCATCGTCGCCATGTTGGGATGAATCATCCCGGAGCCCTTGGCGCAACCGCCGATCGTGACGGTGCTCCCGCCGACGTCGACCCGCACGGCGATGGCCTTCTGGTGCGTGTCCGTAGTCATGATGGCGGCGGCGAACTGGTCTCCGGAATCATCAGCGAGTTCGATCTGCGGGATGTGCTCACGCATGAGCGCCATCGGGAGTTCGACGCCGATCACGCCTGTCGAGGCGATCAGAACTTCGTTCCCGGCAACGCCAAGTTTGGTGGCAGCCAGTGCGGAGGCTTCCCGGGCGTCGATAAATCCTTGTTCGCCGACCGCACAGTTGGCGACTCCGCTGTTTGCGATGACGCCACGTACGTCCTGACCGCCATCGACCACCTGTTTAGAGAGGGTCACTGACGGCGAAAGGACGGAGTTCTGGCTGAAGGTCCCGGCAACAGTGCAGGGGCGATCCGACAGCAGGAGTCCTATGTCTCGCTTGTCTGCGCCGGCGGTCTTGATACCGGCGAAGATTGCTCCCGCAGAGAATCCCTCAGCGGACGTGACCCCTCCGGAGTCAACTGTCGTCATATCCGAACTCATGTTTGCGTCCCCGATGATGCTTTCTAATAGTCCGAGCGACTGTGCCCGTTTTGCTTGCTGTATCAGCGCCGATGCCCGCTGTCTTGTCACGGGAGGGTCAAGCGCCTGGCCGATCTCTCTGGGATTCATTCCCTCACCGAGCAAACGAAGTACCTCGCGGTAGCGGGGTAGCGCTTGCAACTGACGCGCTCGTGCGCCGGCCAGTTGGACTGTTCGGTCGAAAGGCATCGAAAAACTATGCACTATTGCAGTTGAGACGTCAACAGCGCAATAGTCCAGTAATATTACGCTATCTCATCACGAGACATGGGCAGTAATATTACGTTGCAAGCGGCGTTACAGTCCCACATGCATGCCTTACCTGGACTATTGCACTTTCAGGTTTAATGCCTGAATAATAATGTCTTTTGGGGCTTCGGCGGTTCTGATGATACGATTCCGTCTCTAATGAGAGACCGCAGATAAACGACAGGATTCCGATTGCAGAACGGCAATAAAAGCAACCTGGTCTGGCTGGACCTTGAGATGACCGGGCTCGAACCGGCAAAAGACGTGATCGTTCAGATAGCGGCGATCGTTACGGACCGGGATCTCAACGAGATCGCAGAGCCGGTGGAGTTCACGATCTGGCACCCCTCCGAGACGATGAACCGCATGACTCCGTTCGTACGAGACATGCATGAGCGATCAGGTCTGCTACGGCAGATACAGACCTCCAAGACCTCACTTGAGGAGGCCGAACGAGAGGTCCTTACGCTGGTATCGATGCACTGTGAGTACGGGACGCCCCGGCTGTGCGGTAACTCGATCTGGCAGGACCGGCGCTTCCTTGAGAAGTACATGCCTGCTCTTGAGAACTACCTGCACTACCGGATGATCGATGTGTCGTCCATTAAAGAACTGGCCGGTTGGTGGTTCGGCATTAACCACCGCAAGCCAAAGGGCGCCCAGCACACGGCCCTCTGGGACACCCGGCAGTC
>CAUZRH010000106.1:0-5966 GCA_963582115.1 Dehalococcoidia bacterium | reverse complement strand
TCAAACGAGGCTGCGTTCGTGGGATCGATCGGTCCCTTGTCTTCAAGATCAAACGCACCGACCACGTACTCCCGGAACCGGGCCAGTTCGTCGTCCGATGCGTCTTCTAGCTGCCGGTGGTAGCCGAGCAGCAACAGGCCGGGGTCTTCGACCGAGATCAGCGTCATCAACCTGAAGTTGATCGCATCGTCGTGGCCAATGGCCCGAGTTTCACGTACTTCGTCGCGGTACGTAAGCGCCGTCTCGTATCGGTGGTGACCGTCTGCCAGGTAAAGCTGCGTATCCGCCAGGGCTTCTGTCACGGCTGCGATGTCGGCGGCATCAGAAATCCGCCAGAGTTTCATAGAGGGAAGACCTTCCGGCGCAGCGTCGACGATCGGCTTTCCGGACGTCGCACGCTTCATCACGGTAGCGACGGCGGCGTCCGAGTCCCTGTACAGCACCATCAGAGGGCTGTAGTTGGCCTTCGCAGACCGCATTAGCTCAAGCCGGTCCACCTTGGGACCGGGCCGTGTGTACTCGTGCGGGAGCACCACACCCTTATCGAACTCTTCCAGCCTCACGGCGGAAATCAGCCCCTGTCGGATGTGATTTTTACCGGCGAACGAGAAGGTCTCTTCGATCGCATACAGCGATACAGAGTCGTCTTCCTTGAGCACGCCTGAAGCGAGCCATTCAGCCTGGAGTACGGCGGCACGGGCGTACCAGTCGTTGCCCGGCGTGTCGCCCGGCTCGTCCCGTCCCCACTCAAGCCTGATGACGTTGTAGGGAGATCCGGCGTAGAGCCTCTCCCGTTCAGCCTCAGAGATAACGTCGAAAGGCGGAGACAGGAGCGTCGAAAGATCGCCCGCTGCCACGGTGTTATAACGAACTCCACGGAAGGGTCGTACATCTGCCAACGCTCCGTGCCTCCTTTCATTTCATTCAAAAGAACCTCTCTCCCGACGAGAGAGGGCCAGCTGGATGCACACCTTGCGGTGCATTTAATTTCGGATCACCGATTGTAGATGCGATACCGGCTGTTTTACGTGTAACTGCCGATATCCAGCGATGTCGATGTTTCCGCGTCTCACAATAGGACTGACATCCGGATTTGGAGCTAAGCCGCTGATTTCATATTCTGCACCAGAGTCGGGAGAGTCAGGGTCGATGGTTGGACCGCAAAATCACTGTTCCCCTTCGTCGCCTGATCTGGAAACCGTGTCAAGCATAAAATGATCGCCATGACCTCAAAATCCGCCGAGATGCGGGCTGCCGAGCTACGCGAACAATTGAACCGGGCAAACCGGCTGTACTACGTTGAGCAGTCGCCGGAAATGACCGACGCCCAGTGGGATGCCATGCTCCGGGAACTACAGACGCTTGAAGCGGAGAATCCAGAGCTCCTCACGATTGACTCGCCTACGCAGCGGGTCGGAGCGCCACCTTCAGACGGGTTTGCGGAGGTCGTACATCCATCTCCAATGCTCTCGCTCGGCAACGTGTTTGATCGAGAAGAACTTGAGGCGTGGCATCGACGCGTAAGTGAGTACGTCGAAGTCGAACGCTTCGACATGAGTTGCGAACTGAAGATAGACGGCCTGGCGATTTCGATACGTTACGAGGACGGCGTGCTGGTACAGGCCGCAACACGCGGCGACGGGATTCGCGGCGAAGACGTCACAGCGAATATCCGGACCATCAAGTCCATCCCGCTGCAGCTGGCGGGCGATGACGCTCCGACAACTCTTGAAGTCCGCGGCGAGGTGTTTTTCCCAATCTCTGCGTTTGAGAAGTTCAATGCGGAACGTGCCGAACAGGGCCTTCAGACCTATGTGAATCCGCGTAACTCGGCTTCTGGCTCGTTGCGACAGCTTGATTCGGCAGAGACGGCGGCGCGGCCTCTTGAAGCGTTTATTTATTCGATCTCGTCGTTTTCTGGCGATGGAGCCGTGAACCGCCCGACGACGCAATCAGGCGATCTTGCTGCGTTAAAAGACTGGGGCTTCAAGACCAATCCGTGGTCTCGAGTGGCGATCGATCTCGACGGCGTAGCTGCTGCGTTCGAAGCCGCTGGAAGCGACCGACCAGATCTGGATTACGGCATCGACGGGCTTGTCATCAAGGTCGATGAACTGGCGTTACAGACCCGGCTGGGCACGGTTGGACGTGATCCCCGGTGGGCCACGGCGTGGAAGTTCCCGGCGGAACAGGTGACTACGATTCTCAACGAGATCGCGATCAACGTAGGCCGGACCGGTAGTCTGACACCGTACGCCATCCTTGAGCCGGTTTTTGTAGGCGGTGTAACGGTGAGCCAGGCAACACTGCATAACGCAGACGTGATCGCCGAAAAAGACATTCGGGCGGGCGATCTTGTGATCGTCCAGCGCGCCGGAGATGTCATCCCTCAGATCGTCGGCCCTGCACCGGGTAACAAGCGCGATGCGGACTCGAAGCCGTTCGAGATGCCGGATAGCTGCCCGGCATGCGACAGCGCCGCGGTTCCGGATGACGAGGACGTGGTGATCCGCTGCGTGAACGGCCGCTGCCCCGCGCAGACTGTCCGCTTGTTGGGGCATTTCGCTTCACGTGGTGCGATGGATATCGAGGGCCTCGGCGAGAAGCTGGTTTCAGTGCTGTACGCACAGGAGTTCGTGGCCGACGTATCCGATATTTTCGATTTGACCGATAGACGTGATGACCTGATCGCTATCGATCGCATGGGCGAGATCAGCGTCGACAATCTCCTGAAGGCGATCCAGGGCTCAAAAAAACAATCTCTCCCCCGCCTCATCACTGGCCTTGGTATCCCTCACGTCGGGTCGGAAAACGCGGAGTTGATCGCTGGCTATTACCGATCTTTCGAAGCTCTAATTGGTTCGTTCTCGAAGGCCAACATCTGGCGGCACATTCCAGTCGATGACGAAGGACATCCGAACCTGATCGGAAAACTCACTGGAATTGAAGGAATCGGCCCGACCATCGCCGAAAGTGTCCAAGACTGGGCGCAGCTCACCTCAAACTTGAAAATCCTAATAAACCTCCGTGACCGTGGCGTTCAGCCGCCGCTTATCGCAGTGCGTGCCGACAACGATCTGCGCTTTGAGGGGCTGCGATTCGTCGTGACCGGACGACTTGAGTCCCTGTCGCGGCAGGAGGCACAGGCCCGGATCAAGGAGCTTGGCGGCGCCGTGTCTTCTTCAGTGTCAAAAAAGACCAGTTACGTCATCATCGGCGCGGATCCAGGTTCGAAATACGACACGGCGGTCCGCCTGCAGGTCCCTGTGCTTGAAGAGGACCAGTTCCTTCAGATGTTGGACGAAAGTCCGCTAGAACCACAGGAAATTCAAGAGCAAGAAGAGGCTCAAAAAAGCCTGTTCGATTGACCAACCCGTCCTTGGTTTATCGACGGCCCAACTGACGTAGACGAAGCGAAGGAGTGACAATAATGGTTAGCCCGAACGGTCATTCAACTTGCAGCCATCGTGTGACGTGTGCGGAAAGGCACTGAGTTCACCTTCAGGGCGGCCAGGCATAGAGGGTTATTTGTTCGATCTGGAATCGGTGTTACGGTCATATAATCGGCGTTTGAGTTTCGTAGCAGTACGGGAAGTCTTGGCCGTTAGGCAACCTGAGCGTTTATCCAAGCTGTTCAAGTTGCGCGACGCCGCAGATCTGTCCGCTCTTTCGGACCATCTCAACAACGATGTAATTGATTTCCTCCGGGAGTTTCTCGCGGAGTCTGACTCACAGGAATAACGATTGGTCCTCAAGAAGTTCCTCGACCCGTTCCGACTCCTCAAGGGTGAGGAGCGCGAGGGTATGGAAAACGCCAGCTCACGCAAGCCGCTGATTGTGGTCGGCCTCGCTAACCCGGGGGCGAAGTACCGCGGTACCCGTCATAACGTGGGAGCGATGTTGGTGGATGAACTCGCTCGCCGTGCTGGCGCACGCCTGGAGAACAAGGTTCGAGATACCGAACTCGTTGAGACAGAAATCGGTGAAGCCCCGGTGATCATCGCCAAGCCGATCACCTTCGTCAACGACAGCGGCAAGTCGGTCCGAAACATTCTGCGCAAGTTCAACACCGAGCCAGACCGGTTGCTCCTAGTTGTAGATGACATGGACCTCAATATCGGACGCCTCCGCCTCAGGGCGGGAGGAAGCTCCGGTGGACATAACGGCCTCAAGTCGGTCCAGCAATTGATCGGCACGGGTGAATTTCCGCGCCTTCGTATCGGGGTCGGCAGGCCACCAGCAGGCAGTGATCCAATCAAGCACGTTCTGGGGCGATTTCGCCCCGACGAGCGGCGGGTCATCGACGATGCCCTGAATCGGTCAGCCGATGCGGTAGAGGTAATTCAACGCGAGGGCCTAGACAAGGCGATGGAAATCTTCAACCGGCCTGCTTGAGGCGTAGTCGAAGGGGCCGATTGATTAAACCCAGCCTGAGGCTCTCGAAGGGCGGGGATGCAACAACGCCGATCCTTCGAGTACCTCATGACACGGTTGAGGTCACCTAAATACACGGTCCGGATGCCTTACACGGACAGCGCACCCGCCGCGCTTACCCGATCGAGTCAAATCCCGTGTAGGGCCTAAGCACCTCTGGGATGGATACCGTCCCGTCCGCCTGCTGATAGTTTTCAAGGATGGCGATAACCATCCGAGGCAATGCCAACCCGGAGCCGTTCAGCGAGTGGACGAAGCCAGGTCCTTTGCCATCTTCGGGTCGGTACCGCGTGTTAGAACGTCGGCCCTGGAAATCTGTGCAGTCCGAGAGCGAACTGACCTCCAACCACTCCTGCGATCCCGGAGCCCACACCTCAAGGTCAAAGGTCTGTGCGGACTGGAAACTGATGTCGCCCGTCGCAAGCGCAAGCAATCGCCAAGGCAGTCCAAGCCGTTCACACAAATCGATCGCGTCCTCAATCATCGACTCAAGCACACCTTCTGAGTGCGCGGGGTCCACGAACTGGAACATCTCAACTTTTTCGAACTGGCGTACGCGCTTGATCCCGCGCGTATCTCGCCCTGCCGAAGACCGTTCCCTTCGGAAACAGGGCGTGTGAGCCACGTACTTAAGGGGCAATTGGCCCCCATCAATGATCTCACCGGCGTGCAGGTAATTTAGCGTCACCTCGGCCGTGGGGATTAGCCAGAGATCATCCTCTTCGTCGTGAAACATCGTGTCGGCAAACTTCGGCAAATTGCCTGAGGCCGTCATCGCCTCTGATCGGATCATAAACGGAGGTGCGATCTCTGTGTACTCGTTCTCACGCGTGTGCACATCCAGCATCCAGTCGGCTAGCGCCCGCTGAAGCGCCGCCCCCTTGCCCTTAAGAACGTAGAAGCGTGCGCCCGCCATATTGGCCCCGGCTGCGAGATCAAAGATCCCGGTGCGGTCTGCGAAATCCCAGTTAGGCTCCACCTCAAAGTCACGCTTCTCGGGAGCCAGGCCTTCTCGAACGACGACGTTCGCTTCCTCATTTGCACCAACAGGGACGGCGTCTTTAGGGAGGTTCGGGAGGACGATCAGGAGATCGTGCAACTTCTGCTGGATCGCTTCTTGATCCGCTTCGATGGCCTTGATCTGGTCGCCGACAGAACGCATCTCGGCGATCTGTTCCGGCGATGGCTTGCCGCCGGACTGGCCGATGCTCTTACTTACATCGTTACGCTTCGAGCGTAGTTCATCACCCTCATGGACCAGCGCACGTCGCTGTCCGGCCAGCTCGATCATCTCTTCTATCGGCGGGTCCTCGCCACGATCGATTAGCTTCTGTCGGACAAACTCCGGGTCGTTGATTATCTGTTCGATTGAAAGCATATGAGTCTCTTGATATCAGATTCCATGATCGGGTTTGAAATGCGGATTCCGGAGATACCCTCTTCTAGTCCCTGAGTTGAGGATAGAGGATGACCTCCCTGATAGACCTCTCGCCCGATATCAGCATGGCGAGACGGTCGACTCCAAGTCCAAG
>CAUZRH010000105.1:0-5970 GCA_963582115.1 Dehalococcoidia bacterium | reverse complement strand
GACCACCGGGCGTCCCTGTGAGAGCGCGTCGTCAAAGCTAACCGCGTACAGCTCAGGTATTGGGTTCGCATCGCTGCTGATCAACGCCAGTTCGTCGGGGGTTGTCCCGGTTTTGGTGGCGATGATCGGCGCGGCCGATCCGATAGCCGGCGTCGACGAGACATCTTTCACCAGCGTCACCGCCTCGGCGTTTGTTGTACTTCCGTCCGGGTTTGTGATCGTGGCCGTGAAATCCCAGATACCGGCGCTGTCATAGGCGGCCGTTGTAGTGAAAATTCCGCCCCCCACCGGCCACTGCCTGAAACTGGCTTCAGGCGCCGACTTCACGGAGGTGGTGTCTCGTTTCGTATAGATGATCGAGACAGCGCTCGGAGCTACGTCAACCTTGTCGCCATCGGCCTGTCGCAGGGCGAACGGCAACCGATTATCTCCTACGGCTGCATCGGAGGAGATAACGAACAGGAAGATTTCATCCGCAAGTGCCTGATCGTTAGCGACGGCGGTCGGTGTTTTCTCCGACGAAGTCGTGGCCCCATTGGAGCACGCGACGAACAGCGCCATCAAGGTGGCACTGCCGATCAACAGGGCCGTTCTACCGGGTATTCGTCGGAATCTTCGCAGTAAGGCCTGCGTCAAACTACCGTCTCCGTTTCATATCTGTATGAGGAACACGTGGATGAGATGTATTTTCGTCCGATGTGATTCATGGTCCGGGCCTGTAGAAGGTCGGACTGTATAACGTCGTATGGGCCTAGATGGACTCTCTGGTCGGACTTATTGCCCGGCTGTCTAAGTAAATGTGAGCATACGTGCGGGGTTGTCGACGAGCATTCGGTCTACATGCTCCCGGCTGATGCCTCTCGCAAGCATCTGCGGGACCACGCGGGCGATGATGTGGTCCCAGCCGTGACCGCCGTATTCCTTCAGTCGATGCTTGGAGCAAACGTCGTGCGCCAGCAACACCTGATCAACGTGCCCGTCTTCGATCAAGAACTGGATCTGGTCCAGGCGCTGGGCGTCATTTGGCATGTATGAGTAAGGGGCCAGCGGGTAGTACGACGAGTCATGCCCAAACAGGTCAAAATTTACGTAAGCGCCGGTCTCCGCAACTCGCTTCAGTGCGTCCCTGCTGTAGATAGTCCGCTCGATATGTCCCATCACCGTGTGAGACATGTCGCCTCCCCACTCGGCCACGGCCTCAAGGATCTGGCGGGGCAGCTCTTCGTCTCGTCCCGGGTGGATGAGTATGGGTGCGCCGGTCTGTCGCTGGGCGATCACGGCCGCTTGAACGGTCTTACGCTCTGATTCATCCCAAGGGTTTGAAACACCGATTTCGCCGATGATTCCGGTGCGGATGCCCGTGTCGCCGACGCCGACTTCGATGTCACGGATGATCGTCTCGGCGATACCTTCGGCCGTTGCGGTCTCGAAATCGGCCGGGTGCGTGGCGCTTATGTAGTGGCCGCCGCCCATCACGACGTTCAAGCCGGTCGCTCGGCTGATGCGGGCGAGCGCCTGTGGGTCACGTCCGAGCCCGTTGCTGGTGACATCGACCATCGCACCGCCGCCTGCATTGAAATACTGCTGGGCTTCTGTGACGGCGACGTCTTCATCTAGCAGGGTCAGATTGTCGAGGGAGCTGTTCCAGTTGTGCCTGATCCAGCCGAGGTTCTTGAGGGTTAGCTTTTCTTCGGCCATTCCAGCCTGGCTGGCGACGGTGGGCTCCTGGAAAACGACCCGGAAATCTATGAGGAGGTGTTCGTGCGTGATGGTGGGGCCAAGAGAGCCGGGGGCGATCGGGCCGAGAACCGTCTGAACTTTTCCGGCGATAGGTGATGTCGCCATATGACTTCGCTTCCTGTTGTTTGTTGGGTTGCTGAGGGATCAGGCTCTGGGCCGTGTCCTGGGGTTACTTCAGAAGATGATTTTGAGAACCTTGCCGATTATCGGAGATGCGTTCTCCTGCTACATTGGGCTGGTCGCCCGGTCAGAACGCACCAGATCGGAAGGTCGGACTCTGGGCGACTGAGTTTAACCCTCCGCTTCTGCCGGAGTCGGGCGAAAACACCACAGATATTAGCCAGACGTGGCCCCGTAAGAGGCCCATAAATGACGGATTCAGCGCAAATGGATGAACGTATCGGTATCGGCCTGCTTGGCTGCGGAACTATGGGCGGAGAGGTGGCTATGGCCGTATCAGATCGCACCGTGAAGAACGGGCGCGTTCTTGCCGTTTTCGATGAGAAGGTGGCGCAGGCGGAGCAACTGGCGCAGACGTTAGAGCCGACGCCGATCGCCTGTGGAACGGTGGATGAACTGCTTGCGGTTGAGGGCGTATCACTTGTGGTGGAGTGTGCGGCGCCCGCGGCGGTCGCAGCTTATGGAGGAACGGTTCTTTCCGCCGGAACATCGCTTCTCACTCTGAGTTCCGGCGCTTTTGCGGATGCGGATCTGTTTGAACAACTGACCGGCCTCGCGGCCGAGAACGGGTGCGACATTGTGGTGCCGTCCGGCGCGCTTGGCGGCATTGATGCGCTGCGATCTGTTCGTGGTCTCCTCGATACGGTGACGCTGACGTCGACCAAGTCCCCACTGGCGTTCTCAGGTGCGCCGGGTTTCGCTGAGTGGGAAGACGTTCAAATTACCGAGAGCACGGTCATATATGAGGGCCCGGCGCGCAACGCTGTGGCGTTATTCCCGGCGAACGTGAACGTCGCAGCGACCCTGAGCATCGCCGGGCTGGGATCCCAGGAAACCATAGTGAAGGTGGTAGCCGACCCGGCCTCTCCGGGAAATGTTCATGAGATCCACGCAAAGGGTGAGTTTGGAGAGTTCACGTTCAAGCTGATCAACAAACCGCACGTGCGTAATCCAAAGACCAGCCATCTCGCCGTACTCTCGGCTATCGAGACGCTGCGGGCTTACTGTGACCGCGGACCGCGCATCGGAACCTGAGCGGTCTTAGACTGATGTTAGAACCCGTATTTGATGTTCAGGCGACCCTGCGGCGGTTCGCTCCGGAGGTGCGGCTGCACCCGGATGATCCCCATCGACCGTCATCCGTTAGCTGGTATCTGGATCGGACACGTTTGCGCCGTAGGCGTGGATTGTTCCAGAGAGACGTGGATGTCATTGCGGACGGGCGACTGAACCCGGAGTCGCTGGCCCGAGCTTCGTCGGTGGACCTTGGTGACCCGACCAATCTCTACCTGGATATTCTAAGTGGCTCGAATCGGCGCAATACGAGACGAGGATTTCGGCCGGTTGCAGGTCTGCTGAGTGCGCCTTGCTACGTGAATGCGAGGTCCGTCGAGGTTAGAGCATCGGCTGTGTTTGATCTCCAGTACTGGTTCTTTTATCCCTACAACGGATCGGAGGGTCGGCATGTAACGCACCAGGGCGACTGGGAGCACATAACGGTCCGAGTCACAAACACCGGCGAGCCGCAACTGGTATCGGCTTATGTATCTGCTCATGGCCTGAACAATGGTGGATGGGCGTTGCCCGGGGATTACCGTTCGAGTCTGCGGGTCAACTCGACCGGTAATCCGATCATCTACTCAGCGCTTGGGAGCCATGCCAGCTACACCTCGCCCGGAATTCACAAACAGACGTGGCCCAAAGCGGGCGATCGAACTGTGGACGGCGGTCCGATCTGGAACACGGGCGACGATTTGGTGCTGGTTGAGATGAACGGCCAGCGGCCAACTCAGGACGAGAAATCACACCAATGGCTTGAGTTCCAGGGAACGTGGGGTGTTGTCCGCAGATTTGCGTGGCCATTTACGAGCACCGGTCCGATCGGCCCTTCGCATCAGTCGTCCTGGACAGGGGAGCCGGACCAGCGGAAGCGTTAAAAAAAGAGACAAAAAAAGACGGAGGGCGGCCGTGTCAAAAACGCAACCGCCCGCCGATGAAGTCTTATCCAGGGATCAAGTAGATCCCAAATTCAAACCCGGATGGGGTTAGCGGCCGAGTATGCCTACCGCTGTGGTCTCGGCATCGCAGTACCAGAGCTTGCCTGCGGAGTCGATCGTTAGGCCGTGGACCTCTGTCGGCCACGGAACCCGGATGTAGTTCAAGACACGTCCGTCCGAAACATCCAGCAGTGACACGACGCCCGATGCCGTGTCCGCAGACCAGAGATTGCCGTCTTCGTCAAAGGCGATTCCGTGAACGCGAAGGCCCGGTGCCTTGATCTCGTGCAGCACTTTGCCGTCGGACGGGTCCACCTGATAGATCATTTGCGACGGTGGTACGGCGACCCAGAGTTTGTCATCGCGCCACTCCAGTCCGTGTGCGCCCGAGTCGCGAGCGGCAGTCCCAAGCGGGGAGAAAGCGACCTGTCCGACTCCCGGAGTCGGGAGTTCCTGGACGGTCTTTCCGGTCTGCATGTCGATCTTGTGGATCGTCAGGCCGAAGGTTGAAGACACCCATACAAATCCGCCGCCGACGGTGATCCCGCTGGCGTGCTCCGTTGTGGTCTGGAAGGAGCGAATCTCGGCGCCCGAGTCCCAGTCCAGCAGATAGACCTTGTCGTTTCTCTGGTCGATGTACCAGAGACCCTCTTCGGAAGCCTGCAGGCCGTTGGGCTGCGGTCCCGGGCTAAAGGATCGCGGATATACGGTTGCGATATTGACGGTCATGTCGGCGGCCTCTCTGGCTTGGTGCGCGTTAACTGAAGTTGAAATATAAATCCGTGGCGACCCGTAGTTAGCCTAATTATTGAGGGCTAAGGGCCTTAGATTATCCGTTTCTTGAGGGGATTGTATGCATCGATTAGTGACGAGCAACCCGGTGAGGTAATTCCCGCTGGTTAATTAGGGAGGCCTGAATCAGCTACAGATTAGGCTGATGGGCGCATTGAAATGACCATCCGGACGGTCGTAAACTGGCTCGAAATCGCTGGGCAGCCGCCATCTAACAAAACCAGAACTCTTACCGGAGAGTCACTTTAATGACGAGCGAGACATTTACCGGAGAGCAGATCGAAAACCTTCGGCAGACCGCCGGAGAGCATTTGTTCATGCACGCCATGCAGACTGCTGACTGGCGGGATGGCGCGCTGAAGGTGTATGTGAAAGGCGAGGGCGTCTGGGTTACCGACATAGACGGAAACCGCTTTCTCGATGGAATGGCAGGCCTCTGGTATAAATCCGTCGGTTACGGACGCACCGAGATCGCAGATGCTGCCTATGCGCAGATGATAGCGATCGACTCTCCGCCGGCCGGTTCTATCGTTCCTTCAACGATCAAGTTGTCCGGTGTGGTGAGCGAACTTTACCCGGATCCTGCGGCCCGTGTGTTCTTCGTAACCGGTGGTTCTGAAGCTGTTGAGACTGCGGTCAAGATGGCGAAGAAGTACCGCATCCTGACCGGCAAGCAGGGCGCATACAAGATCATTTCTCGTCGCGGCTCGTACCACGGCGGGACGGCGATGGCCGTTAGCCTGGGCGGAAGCCCGGCGGCCGACACGATGGGCCCGACCATGCCTGGGACGTACCACGTCACTAACTACAACTCTTACCGGCCCACGTACCACGACAACCCGGTGGACGAGGCGATCGCAGTAGCGAACGAGTTTGAGACCGTAATCAAGCACCAGGGTCCGGACACGGTTGCGGCGATCATCGCAGAGCCGGTCTCGGCCGCGACCGGTATCCACATCCCGCCGCCCGAGTACTGGCACCGCCTTCGCGAGATCGCAGACACGTACGACATCGTGCTCATAGCGGACGAGGTCATCAATGGATTCGGTCGGCTTGGGACCTGGTTCGGGACAGAGCGATTCGGCATCAAGCCGGATATCACAACCGTCGCAAAGGCAATCACAAGCGGCTATCTGCCGCTGGGCGCAACGATCGCTACAAAGAAGATCGCTGACACGTTTATCGGCGACGACACTCGTACCTTTAAACACTTGATCACCTTTGGCGGTCACCCGGTGTCCAGTGCGGCTGCACTGAAGAA
>CAUZRH010000104.1:0-5978 GCA_963582115.1 Dehalococcoidia bacterium | reverse complement strand
GCGCTACAGGACGTCCCGCAAGCAATCATCGATTCCGGCGAAGGCAAGGGCGTGAAGCTGGTCATCAAGCCGAACGGATAGGCGTGACCAGGTTGATAGCGGAGTTAGGACCGAGATTTGTATGGATACGCTCAGCGAATTTGAAGACATGATCGACGGCCTGCCGCGACGTTTGAAGTGTCTCGAGGAGTGCCTTCCCAATGAAAAGGGACAATCTTCGCAACATTCCTGAAAGCGGGATTTACGCCTTTTACGGGAACGGATGACCGATCTAGGTCTGGCGGTCCAGCGGTATGCGAAACCGCCTGATGGCCCACGGTCAGCCAAGTTTGAGTAATCTCACGGCCACGTTTGCATTTGCATTTTTGTTAGCCGTGAAGGAAGCAAAAGAAATGAACGTTGACGCCTTTCGGGCACGGGATGTGTTGCAATAAGATCCTGTTTCGACCGGATTTACACGATGTCAAAAGCGCGGGTCAGGAGAATGCATATTCGGGTCGTTGAGATCGAAGACGACCACGAACAGACGGTTTTTGAGGTGTACGCAGCACTTGCGCTTGGAACGCCGTACAACAAGTTCAATAACACATGATCGGTTTACGAGAGCGTCGTCGGACTGCACGGTCCTTCGAGAGCCTCAGGACACTGGTGATTTGCCCTGTTACGGGCCGAGTAAGGTCCACCCTTAGAACGCGACGCTTTCGTCTATGTGTCCCTCAGAAACACAACGCCCTGTGCAAAGGCTTCCGCCGTGCCAGCCAAATCAAGCTGGCCGCGACCCTTCAGGGTTTGATCCCGACCGTCCCGCTCCGACTCCCTGTACTTGTCGAACCACTCTTCAAGCTGCCCGCGCATCGTAGAGATTGATTCGGCGAACGCCGGGTTATCGACCTCGCTCACGGTTTCGTCTGGATCGCCGACGAGGTCGTAGAACTCATATGGACCGTCCGGATACCGGTGCACATACTTCGACGACTCCGTGCGAATCATCCGCGTCGGGCCGTACTCGTCCACCATCACCACTGGCCGATTCGCGCCCAGCGAAGTGCCCTCCATGATGGGGACAAAGCTTCAGCCAGGCCGCTCGCCATCTGTTGGATTCTTATCGGCCAACCCCGCGTACTCCAGCAGTGTTCGTATGAAGTCGTAGTGGCTCAGAAGGCTCTCCTCAACCACACCTGCCGGTACATGCCCTGGCCGTGACATCAGGGTCGGGACCTTCACAGTTGTATCAAACATGTTTGTCGGGTAGGTTCCGTTTCCCTTGCCCCAGATGCCGTGGTGGCCCATGTTCATCCCGTTGTCTGCCGTGAACACGATCAACGTGTTTTCACGAAGTCCGTTCGCTTCCAGCCAGTCGATCAGTCGGCCGATGTTGCTGTCCATGCCTGTGATCGCTGCAAAGTAACCACTTAGTAGCTGACGACGTTCTTCTTCGGTACTTCCGACACTCCCGGAAGAGCCCTCTTTTGCCAGATGGTTCGGATGCACCGGATCCCAGCGCACCGACTCAAAGTCGCAGTTCTGGAAATAGTCGTCATATATCTCTGAGGGGTGCTGCTCCGGACCCCAGGGTGCATGTGGTGCAGTGAAGTGAACATTCAGCGAAAACGGCCTGTCCGATCCCAGCTTGTCTTCCATAAAGTCGATGGCGTTGTCGGTAATCACATCGCTGAAATAACCATCGGATGTATACAGCTAGCCGTCCTTGAACATCGGGGCGTTGTAGTAGTCGCCGGAACCGGTGGCGTGCACATTCCAGTACTAGAACCCTGTCTGGGGCGTGGCGGAACCGCCGATGTGCCACTTACCACTGAGCCCGCAGGTGTAACCGTTCTCTGAGAGGATCTCCGTGTAGGTAGAGCGACCTTCCAGGTACCTCACCGTCTTGCCATCGCCCAGTAGCCCTGATCGTCGCTCAGGATGAACAGGATGTTGGGACGGCTGGTGTCGGTGCTTGCCACGGTCGCTCCTCGATGTGTTGTGTGCAAACCGGGATTCTAATCGTTCTCCAAACCCAGTTAACTCGGTGATCTCAAAGCTATGGCATACGCGCCACCTTCACCGCACAATAGGGCGTTATGGCTGAGACATCTGGAGACCCGGGGGCATACACAGCAGTGCGCGCAGCGGCGCCCTTGCCGCACGTACTTCGCGACGGCCAGTTCCGCCGATTCATTCTGTCTACCCTCACGTGGAGCACGGGCCACATGCTCGTGTTTATGTCCAACAGCTTCCTGATTTACGACATCACCGGGTCTGGTCTATGGCTCGCCGCACTTGGCGCGTCGCTGGCCGTCCCGCAGTTCATCTTTGCCGGTGTAGGTGGCGTGCTTGCGGACCGGGTGCCACGGCGGATCATGCTCATCTCCGGTTCCGTGATCGGGGCGGTGACCATGTCCATTTTGGCCGTGCTTGGATTTACCGATACGCTCGAACCGTGGCACATCGTCGCATCGGGAGTCGCCTTTGGCGCTGCGCTCGGTAACGACTGGACCGCCAGACAGGCTTTCATCACGAACCTCGTGCACCGGAGCCAGCTTGTGCGAGCGGTTTCTTTCGACCAGACCTCGTTCCATATCTCCCGGATGGTCGCACCGATAATGGGGGGCATTCTGTTGTCTCAGTTCGGAGGCGAGGGAACGTTCACCATGGGCGCTGTGACGTTCTCGATAGCGGCTTTGCTGTTGGTCACGCTACGTCCAAGCCAGGAGATCGAAGAACGGCAACCGCCTCTCTGGGAAGGAATATCGGACGCCTTCCGGAAAATCCGGTCCGACTCCATCGTCATGAGCGTGCTCGTATTCACTGCCGTCAACGCGATGTTCACCGGAGGATTCATCTACCTTGCTCCGGTGTACGCCAAGGATATATTCGGTGGGGGATCGGTCGAGCAAGGGGCGATTCTCACCGGGATGGGGCTCGGAGCCGTGGTCGGCGCGTTGTGGCTTGGCTGGCGCGGAGATGTTAGGAGGGCAGGGATGGCGATGCTCTTGACGAACGCGCTGACGGTGTTGGTCATCGGCGGGTTTAGTATCTCGACTTTGTTATTCGCCTCCGTCGCCCTGGCGTTTATTGGGGGGGCAGTGAGCGCAATCCACATCACGCTCGGCACGGTGGCAATTCAGACCCGGGTCGAAGACGCCATGCGCGGCCGAGTGTTCGGCATTTACGAGATGGCCTGGGGCTTCTTCCCGGCGGGCGGCATCGTCTTCGGAGGACTCCTTGCGGCATTTGGACCAGAATCGGCGCTCATCATCGGGGTGGTCGGCACCGGAATCGTGACGGCATGGATCTGGCTGGCCAGCCAGGCGATACGGTCCTACACGCTGGATTAGTGACCGCGGTGAGTGGCGTGGTGCCCGCCCTTCGAGAGCCTCAGGGTGGGTTGGCAAGAGAGCATAAAGGTGGGTTGGTAGACGGTCGGGGTGTGACTTGGCGCACCCGTCCCCGAAAACCTTGGTACGCGACCAACACACCACTACTGTCATCCTGAACTTGATTCCGGATCTCCCGGCTTTCCGCCGGTAACGATATTTGTCTGCACCTGCAGCGCCGGTGTCGTGATGGTTGCCCCTTCTACCCGCCGCTCACATACCTCGGATCCAGCCGTCTAAGCATCGTGTACAACAGCGGCTGGAACCCGGCCGGGCCTAGCCAGAAGCCTGAACCCTCAGGATTCGATGTCTCGAAATCGACCGTCGCCGATGTCCAACCCGATTCGTGGATCCAGCCTATCAAGGCGGCCAGCAACGCTTTGGAAGCGCCCGTCCCTCGCGCCTCTGGACGCAGGAAGGCCCCCGTGATGTGGGGCACAGGCGGAGACATGAGCGATTTAGGGTCTTGAGCACCGGCTTCTGCACTCATGAAGCCTGTGACCTGACTCCCTGAACTACTGGCTGTGCGACTTACGAATAGACCCCGGGAAGGTCGTTCGATCCACGTGCGGTCATACACATGGCCGCCGCCCGGCGACTTTGGTCGCCAGATTGGGGCTTCATCCAGGTGCGCGTGAAGGCTCGCCTCAAGATCGTTTACGGCGTCCAGTTCTTCCAAAGTCGGTCGTGAAACCTCGGCGGTAGAGTCGACCTCAAGCGTGGCATCGTCGGCACTGATGGCCTTGCCTCCGTCGATCAGGTGACGCCCGAATCCCGTCTGAACAAGACAGTCGTGCGTCGCCACATCGTCGGCGAACGTGATCGCCATGTGCAGCGTCGTCTCCGGCCGCCCGGACAGCCGACACCACGCCGTGTACATCTCCGAAAACAGCGTTGCGCTAGCGTCAAGCCGGGTGGCATGCGCCCACTCCCACATAAACGACATCCGGATACCGCCAAGACCAGTTACGGCCCGACCAGTCAAATACCCGACTAACGTCCCGGAAGCCTCCGCAACGATTCCCTCGCCGTTAGATAGCCAGCCGGATAACAGTTCCTCAACGACAGCGGGCGTATCTAAGTTCGCCGGGTAAAGCGAGTTGGCCGCTAGACGTGCCGTGTGTCGCTCAACAAACAGTTCGGCGCATCCGGTGAGGTCGGCCGGGGTCATCGCTCGTAATTTTGGAGAAGACAGAGTTATTCCGTGCCCGGTTCTGTCGCAGCCGTTACGCCGATCATGCTGTTGCGATTAACCAGTTCAGCAAGCTGATCAACGCTCCATCCCTCTGTGCCTGCAGGCCGCCGTGGTATCACCAGGAATCGAAGCTCCGAATTACTGTCGACCACCCGGACTTCGGTCTCATCCTCAAGCTCCAGGCCGAACTCGGACATGACTGCCCGCGGCTCCGTGACTGCGCGTGAGCGGTAGGAAAAACTCTTGTACCAGTCCGGGGGGGGGCCTAGCAGGGCAGTGGGGTAGCAAGAGCAGAGCGTGCACACCACCATGTGCTGCACCTCTGAAGTGTTCTCGAGCACGATGATGTCTGCGTTGTGCTCCGGCACGAATCCGCTCTCGATCACGGTTTCTTTGGGATGCTCAAGCAGCCGTGTCCTGAACTCCGGATCCGACCACGCCTTCGCCACCAGCGTTGCGCCGTTGGACGGCACGCGCTTGCTCCATGCCTCGATCGCATCATCGACCTCGTTTTCGTCGATTACGCCCTTTTCGACCAGCAACTCGTGCATCGCAAGAGCCCGTGACGCGCGGACACCCATTCCGGTGTCTTCCTGCAATCCCGGGTGGTCGTGCGGACGGCCTTCTTCGTCCCTATGCACTTCGCCGCTGGGACGCCAGCCCGTGTCGTAGAACCCGCCCTTATCTTTGTTGTCTCTCATGAAATATCTCCCCCGGCCATGAATAGAGGACCATCAGGCCGGTATCAGCCAGTGCTCGTACAGGTCGATCCACAACTTATCGGTTGGCGATTCTTTGTAGCCCGTCCAGAGATCAGCCTGGTCGAACTCCACCCGATACATCGGTAACTCTGGTAAGCCGTCACTGCCATGCGCCCGAGTCTCCGAGTTCACCCACGTGCCTATGAACTCCACCACCACGCCGTGATGCCCCTTGATGTACCAGGGCGTCCGATGGTGATAGGGCGGCGTCTCGTCTTTTACGAACACGCGATCGCCAGCGGAGAAGGTGGGAAGGACAGTTACCACAGGATCAGACGGAGAGCGTGGTGCCACGATTAATCTTCTCCCTCGGTCTTGATGCATACGGGCCTCAAGACGGATAGCCCCAGCGATCCCTCAAGCCTTGTGCGCGTTCGTCGATCTCTGCCTCGATCAAGACGCCCTTCTCCACGAGATTCGTCTCGATACTGGCCGACCAGCGTTCGAAGTAGGTAGAACCTTCGTACTCGGTAGGGTCGATGGCCTCGATCCCGCGGCGCAGCTCGTCCACGTTCATGATCCCCTTGGCATCGAGCACCGTCCGGAGCGACTGCGTCTGCCGTTCCCAGTCAGCCCACTCATGCTCCTCGCGGTCGATCGGCTCGTCCGTCGGCCACCCTCCACGGTCATGTACTGCCGGCATAT